>JAFZQJ010000034.1 GCA_017620395.1 Clostridia bacterium
AGCAGTTTTGAACGAGATGTTTATCGTTCAGGCAAAACAACAAAACAGCGGTCATACTTGACGTATGGCCGCTGTTTTTTGTGAAGCATGGGCGGGAAACAGCCGTTCAAAACCCGACTTATCCCTAATTTGCGCGCCCTTTCGGCGGGGCTGTCCTTTATTTTGTACCCCGGCGGCAAAATGAACATAAACGGGCGCAAAATATTGAATCAATTTTACATATCGGTTAGTTGACAAGTACGCGGTCGTAATGTATAATAATATCATAATGACGGGATGTTTTTCCGAAGGGGTGGTGTCGTTGAGAACTGTTCCGGTCTGCGTGTCAAAAGTATTCTGCGGAGCGGGCACGACTGCACCCGTAACGCCCGGGCACAAGTCCCTCCTTAAAGGGCAGGGGTGCCCCCATAATCAAACAGGTCTGTAAAGGCGAGCACGGATAAGTGCACGCCTTTTTATATTTCATTTTTGAGCTGAAAGCGAGGAACAGATATGTTGAAGGTCGGTATCATCATGGGCAGCGCCGGAGACCTCGAGAAGGTCGCGCCGGCGGCGAAAACGCTGAAGGAGTTCGGCGTCCCGTACGAAGCGAAGGTGCTCTCCGCGCACCGCACTCCCGACGAAGCCGCCGCGTTCGCGGCCTCCGCGCGCGAAAACGGCTTCGGGGCGCTCATCTGCGCCGCGGGCAAAGCCGCTCATCTCGCCGGCGCCGTCGCCGCGAGAACGACGCTTCCGGTCATCGGCATACCGGTCAAGACGTCCGCGCTCGAGGGTATGGACGCGCTGCTTTCCACCGTGCAGATGCCGGCTGGAATGCCAGTCGCCACCGTCGCCATCGACGGCGCGGTCAACGCCGCGCTGCTCGCCGTCCAGATCCTCGCCGTCACCGACGCAGGCCTCGCCGCAAAGCTCGAGGCGAAGCGCGCCGCCGACCGCGAAAAGATCCTCGCGGCCGAACTCGATATATAAAAGAATGATATAAAGGAGAAACAACTATGAAAAAGCTTCAGCAGCTCTATGAAGGCAAGGCCAAAAAGGTCTTCACCACCGAGAACCCCGACCTGCTCATCGTCAGCTACAAGGACGACGCCACCGCCTTCAACGGCGAGAAAAAGGGCACCATCGTCGGCAAGGGCGTGGTCAACAACCGCGTTACCAACCGCCTGATGAAATACCTTGAGGCCAACGGCATCCCCACTCACTTCGTGGAGGAGCTGAACGACCGCGAAACTCTCGTCAAGCGCGTTAAGATCGTTCCGCTCGAGGTCATCGTGCGCAACATCGCCGCCGGCTCGCTCGCGAAGCGCCTCGGGCTCGAGGAGGGAACTCCGATGAAGCGCACCGTGCTCGAATACTGCTACAAGGACGACGCGCTCGGCGACCCGATGGTAAACGAGTATCACATTCTCGCGATGGAATACGCCACCGAGGAGGAGCTGAAGCTCATCGCCGGCTACTCGCTGCGCATCAACGAGCTGCTCGGCAGCTTCTTCGAGAAGCTCGGCGTGCGGCTGATAGACTTCAAGCTCGAATACGGCCGCACCTCCGACGGTAGCATCGTGCTCGCGGACGAGATCTCGCCCGACACCTGCCGCTTCTGGGATATCGCCACCGGCATGAAGCTCGATAAAGACCGTTTCCGCAGAGATCTCGGCGGCGTCGAGGACGCTTATAACGAGATACTGAAGCGCGTTTTCTCGGAGTAATTATCCGTCTGTTCAGGTCAAAAAGTGAGGTTACCTATGTTTGACAAAATCCATGAAGAATGCGGAGTATTCGGCGTCTACGCCGACAAAAAGACCGACGTCGCGGGGCTTTGCTACTACGGCCTTTTCGCTCTGCAGCACAGAGGGCAGGAGAGCTGCGGCATCTACGTCAACGACGACGGCGTGATAAACGGCTACAAGGCCGCCGGCATCGTCAACGACGTCTTCACGCGTCCGGTGCTCGAATCGCTCGGGCAGGGGAGCATGGCGCTCGCCCACGTCCGCTACGGCACTGCCGGCAGCAGCGGCAGCAAGAACGCCCAGCCCGTGCAGATAAACCACATCAAGGGCAGCATGGCGCTCGCCTATAACGGCAACATCGCCAACGCGATGAGCCTGCGCGAGAAGCTCGAAAGCACCGGTTCCATCTTCCACACCACCGGCGACGCCGAGGTCATCGCCTACGTCGTCACCCGCGAGAGGATGAACGCGCCCTCCATCGAAGCGGCAGTCTCCGCCACGATGAAGCAGCTTGTCGGCGCGTATTCCATAGTGCTCATGTCCCCGCGCAAGCTCGTCGCCGCGCGCGATCCTATGGGCTTCCATCCGCTCTGCATCGGTCAGAAGGACGGAATGTACGTCGTCGCCTCCGAGACCTGCGCGCTCGACTCCGTCGGCGCGAAGTTCCTCCGCGACGTCGAGCCGGGCGAGATCGTGATAATCGATGAAGACGGCGTCCGCTCCGACAAGAGCAACTGCATAGAAGGCAAAAAATCGCTCTGCGTTTTCGAGTTCGTATACTTCGCGCGTCCCGACTCGGTCGTCGACGGCAGCTCGGTGCATATCGCGCGCCGCCGCGCGGGCGCTATGCTCGCCCTGCGCCATCCCGTCAACGCCGACGTCGTCATCGGCACGCCGGACAGCGGCATAGACGCCGCGATTGGCTACGCGAACGAATCCGGTATTCCCTACGCCGTCGGGCTCATCAAGAACAAGTACATCGGCAGGACGTTTATAGACATCGGCCAGGACTACCGTATGGACCGCGTCAAGATCAAGCTTAACGCCGTCTCCGCGGTCGTGAAGGACAAGCGCGTCATCCTCGTCGACGACAGCATCGTGCGCGGCACCACCAGCGCCCGCATCGTCAAGATGCTGAAGGACGCGGGCGCGAAAGAGGTGCATCTGCGCATCTCCTCGCCGCCGTTCCTCTATCCCTGCTACTTCGGCACGGATATCGACTCGCAGGACGTGCTGATCGCCTGCAAGCATCCGGTCGAGGAGATCGCGAAGATCGTCGGCGCCGACTCGCTCGGCTACCTCGCGATAGAGGATATGCCCAAGCTCGCGTATAACACCAAGCTCGAGATATGCGACGCCTGCTTCACCGGCGAATACCCGATAGACGTCCCGAAGGAGCAGAAGAGCTTCCGTTTCGAGAAAAAGATTTCGGAGTGATAATATGGAAAAGAGCTACAGCGAGAGCTATAAAAACGCGGGAGTCGACATAACCGCGGGCTACGAGGCCGTCCGGCTTATGAAGGACAGCATCGCGCGCACGGTAACTCCGGGCGTGCTTTCCGGACTCGGCGGCTTCGGCGGCCTGTTTCAGCCCGACCTTTCGGGTATTAAGCGCCCCGTGCTCGTTTCCGGCACCGACGGAGTAGGCACGAAGCTGAAGCTGGCGTTCCTGCTGGATAAGCACGACACCGTCGGCATCGACTGCGTCGCGATGTGCGTCAACGACGTCATCTGCTGCGGGGCGAAGCCGCTGTTCTTCCTCGACTATATCGCGCTCGGCAAAAACGTGCCGCAGCGCGTCGCGGATATCGTCGCCGGCGTCGCGGAGGGCTGCGTGCAGTCCGGCGCCGCGCTCATCGGAGGCGAGACCGCCGAAATGCCCGGCTTTTACCCCGAGGACGAATACGACCTCGCGGGCTTCTGCGTCGGAGTCGCGGACGCGGATAGGATAATCGACAAAGAGCGCGTCGAAACCGGCGACGTTATCATCGCGCTGCCGTCTTCGGGCGTCCACTCGAACGGCTTTTCGCTCGTTCGCAAGGTCTTCGACGTCGAGCGCGCCGACCTCCGCGCCTACGCCGACCGCCTCGGCAAGCCGCTCGGCGAATGCCTGCTGACGCCTACGAAGATATACGTCAAGCCGATGCTTGCGCTGTTCGGCTCCGTCGACGTAAAGGGGGTTTCCCACATCACCGGCGGAGGCTTCTACGAGAATATCCCGCGCGCGCTGCCTGAGGGCAAATGCGCGAGGATAGACCGCGCTTCGCTGCGCGTTCCGCCCATATTCGGCCTCATCGCCGAGAAGGGCGGTATCCCCGAGCGCGATATGTTCAACACCTACAATATGGGCGTCGGCATGAGCGTCATCGTTCCCGCCGCCCAGGCGGACGAGGCGCTGCGCGTGCTGAAAAACGCGGGCGAGGACGCGTACGTCATCGGCGAGGTCGCCGAGGGCGACGGCGTCGTTATCGAATAAGGAGAAACTGCTATGATTGACGGAAGAGTCGCGGTGCTCGTCTCCGGAGGCGGCACGAACCTGCAGGCGCTGATAGACGCGCAGAAAAAGGGGATAATCAGGAGCGGCCGCATCGTGCTCGTCGTTTCCAGCAACCCCGACGCATACGCGCTTACGCGCGCGAAGAAGGCGGATATCCCGACCTTCGTCGCGGAGAAGGGCGCAAATTTCGAGAAGAGCATCATCGCCGCGATAGAGGAGGCGAAGGCGGATTTCATCGTCCTCGCCGGTTTCATGAAGATACTCAGCGCGGATTTCGTCCGGCGCTATGAGAGAAGGATAATCAACGTCCATCCGGCGCTCATCCCCTCCTTCTGCGGCGAGGGATTTTACGGCCTTAAGGTGCATCAGGCGGCGCTGGACTACGGCGTGAAGGTCACCGGCGCGACGGTGCATTTCGTCAACGAGATACCCGACGGCGGCGAAATAATCGCGCAGAAGGCGGTCGCGATCCGCGAGGACGATACCGCCGAAACTTTGCAAAAACGTGTTATGCGGCTTGCGGAGCACAAGATACTTCCGCTCGCGCTTGAAAAATGCCTGAGTGAAGCCCGTCGCTGACGGGGGAGAAAGGAGCAAAACAATGGTTGAACTGAAAGAGTATTTATCGTCAAACGTCTATCCCGGCAGAGGGATAATCATCGGCAGAACTTCCGACGGCAGCGCCGCTGTCGCGTACTTCATCATGGGGCGCAGCGTCAACAGCCGCAACCGCGTCTTCGTCGCGGACGGCGACGGCATACGCACCGAGGCGAAGGATCCCTCCAAGCTTGTCGATCCGTCGCTCATCATATACTCGCCGGTCAGAGTCATCGGCGACAAGCTGATAGTTACGAACGGCGACCAGACCGATACGATCTATGATTTCATAGCGGACGGCAAGACATTCGAGCAGGCGCTCGACACCCGCTGCTACGAGCCGGACGAGCCGAATTTCACCCCGCGCATCAGCGGCATGCTCGACGAAAGCGACGGCTCCTATAAGCTCAGCATCCTGCGCTGCAAAAAGGGTGAATGCGAGCGCGTTTACCGCGATTACGCGCCCGTTCCGGGCGCCGGACACATAATCCACACCTACGATTCGGACGGCTCGCCGATCCCCTCCTTCTCGGGAGATCCCGTCGAGGTTCGTATCCCCGACAGCATCGAGGAGTTCACCTCGATCCTCTGGGAGAATCTCAACGAAGACAACAAGGTCTCGCTTTTCGTCAGATACGTCAGTTCCAAAAACGGCATCGGCGAAACGAAGATCATCAACAAGTATTGATAAACGGAGGAAGCGAAAATGAAAGAGTTCACCCTGAAATACGGCTGCAATCCCAACCAGTCGCCCGCGCGTATATTCGTCGAGAACGGCGAGCTGCCCGTTGAAGTCCTCAACGGCAGACCCGGCTATATCAATTTCCTCGACGCGTTCAACTCCTGGCAGCTCGTCAAGGAGCTGAAGGCGGCGCTCGGGCTTCCCGCCGCGGCGTCCTTCAAGCACGTCAGCCCCGCCGGAGCGGCGGTCGGACTTCCGCTTTCCGACGTGCTGCGTCAGATATACTTCACCGGCGACGGCGGGCTTTCGCCGCTTGCCTGCGCCTACGCCAGAGCGCGCGGCGCGGACAGAATGTCCTCCTTCGGCGACTGGATCGCGCTTTCCGACGTCTGCGACCTTTCCACCGCGAAGCTTATTCAGCACGAAGTATCCGACGGCGTGATCGCCCCCGGCTACGACGACGACGCGCTCGAGGTGCTGAAATCCAAGCGCAAGGGCAACTACAATATCGTGAAGATCGACCCCGAATACGTTCCTCCGAAAACGGAGGTCAAGCAGGTCTTCGGCGTTTCCTTCGAGCAGGGGAGAAACGACCTCGAGATAAGCGAAAAGCTGCTCGAAAACGTAGTCACCGCCAACAAAGAGTTCCCCGAGAGCGCGAAGCGCGACCTAATCCTCGCGCTCATCACGCTGAAATATACCCAGTCAAACTCCGTCTGCTACGCGAAGGACGGTCAGGCGATCGGCGTAGGCGCCGGTCAGCAGTCGCGCATCCACTGCACCCGTCTCGCCGGCACGAAGGCGGATAACTGGCATCTGCGCCAGCATCCGAAGGTGCTCGCTCTGCCGTTCCGCGAGGATATAGCCCGCCCGAACAGGGACAACGCCATCGACGTTTACATCTCCGAGTTTTACGAAGACGTCATCGGCGACGGGGTCTGGCAGGAGTGCTTCACCCGCAAGCCCGAGCCGCTTACCCCCGCGGAGAAGCGCGAGTTTCTCGACGGCGTGAAGGGCGTTTCGCTCGGCAGCGACGCGTTCTTCCCCTTCGGCGACAACATCGAGCGCGCCGTCAAGAGCGGCGTGCAGTACATCTCCGAGCCCGGCGGCTCGATCCGCGACGAACAGGTCATCGAGACCTGCGACCGCTTCGGCGTGACGATGGCGTTCAGCGGCGTCCGCCTGTTCCACCACTGATAAACCAACCAAAGGAGAGCCTGCGATGAAGGTGCTCGTTGTCGGAAGCGGCGGCAGAGAACACGCCGTGATAAAGAAGCTGCGCGAAAGCGCGCTTGTCGATAAGATATACGCGCTGCCCGGAAACGGCGGCATCGCGCAGGACGCCGAATGCGTCCCGATAGGCGCGATGGAGCTGGAGAAGATCCGCGACTTCGCGGTCGAAAAGGGGATAGGCCTCGCCGTCGTGACGCCGGACGACCCGCTTGTCGCCGGCGCCGTCGACCTGCTCGAGGCCGCGGGAGTGCCCGCCTTCGGGCCCTGCAAAGCCGCCGCCGCGATAGAGGGCAGCAAGGCGTTCGCCAAGGAGCTGATGAAGAAATACGGCATCCCGACGGCGCGCTACGAGGTGTTCACCGATTGCGAAAAGGCGCTCGAATACGCCGCCTCCGCGCCAATGCCCTTCGTCGTCAAGGCGGACGGGCTCGCGCTCGGCAAGGGCGTCGTGATCCCCGCGACGAGGGAAGAGGCGCTCGCCGCCGTCCGCTCGATGATGTCGGGCGAGGCGTTCGGCGACAGCGGCAGAACGGTCGTCATCGAGGAGTTCCTCGAGGGGCCGGAGGTCTCCGTTCTCGCCTTCACCGACGGCAAAACGATCGTGCCGATGGTGTCCTCGATGGATCACAAACGCGCCCTCGACGGCGACAAGGGCCTGAACACCGGCGGTATGGGCACGGTCGCGCCCAACCCCTACTACACCGACGCCGTCGCGAAGGAGTGCATGGAACGCATATTCCTGCCCACCGTCGCGGCGATGAACGCCGAAGGCCGCCCATTCAAGGGCTGCCTCTATTTCGGGCTCATGATAACCGAAAACGGCCCGAAGGTCATCGAATACAACTGCCGCTTCGGCGATCCCGAAACGCAGGTCGTGCTCCCGCTGCTGGAGGGCGACCTTGCGCGGATAATGCTCGCCGTCCGTAACGGCACGCTCGCGGATGAAAGAGTATCCTTTTCGGATAAGCGCGCCGCCTGCGTGATCCTCGCCTCCGGCGGCTACCCGAAGGCGTACAAAAAGGGCTGCCCGATCACGATAGGCGACGTCGGCGATGCCGTCGTCTACCACGCCGGCACGAAGCTGACGGAGGACGGACTCGTTACCTCCGGCGGCAGAGTCATGGGCGTGACTGCCGTCGGCGAAACGCTGCGGCAGGCGCTCGACAGGGCTTACGCCGCCGCGGATAATATCAGCTTTGAAAATATGTATAAGCGGAGCGACATAGGCGCGAGAGCGCTTAAGGCCGCCGAATAACGGGAGAAGATTATGGTATTTCGTGTTTTCACCGAGAGAAAGCGCGGCTTCGCCGCGGAGGCGGCGCGGACGCTTTCGGATATAAGAGAACTGCTCGGCGTGACCTCCGTCACGGGTGTGCGCCTGCTCAACCGCTACGACGCGGAGGGTATGAGCGAAGCGGATTTCCGCGCCTGCCTGACGACCGTCTTTTCCGAGCCGCAGATGGACGATATCCTGTTCGAAGTGCCGCAGGGGAACTACACGGCGTTCGCCGTCGAATACCTGCCGGGGCAGTTCGATCAGCGCGCCGATTCCTGCGCGCAGTGCATCCAGCTCGCCTGCGGAGGCGAGCGCCCGGCCGTGCGAAGCGGCAAGGTCTACCTGCTCGAAGGCGACGTCACCCCCGCTCAGCTCGAAGCGGTGAAAAAGTACATCATCAATCCCGTCGAGAGCCGCGAGGCGTCCTTCGACAAGCCGGAAACGCTGCGTATGGACGCCGACGCGCCCGCGGACGTCGCGGTTCTGGACGGCTTCACGCGGCTTGACGACGCGGGGCTCGACAAGGTCATCGCGGACTACCGCCTCGCGATGGATCACGCGGATATCGCCTTCTGCCGCGACTACTTCCGCGGAGAAGGGCGCGATCCGTCGCTTACCGAGCTGCGTATGCTCGATACCTACTGGTCCGACCACTGCCGCCACACCACCTTCGGCACGGTTATCGAGAGCGTCGAGCTTGCCGATCCCGCCGTCGCGGCGGCTTACGCGCGCTTTGAGGATATGCGCCGCGAGCTCGGCAGGACGAAGCCCGTCACGCTTATGGAACTCGCGACTATCGGCGCGAAATATCTGAAAGCGAAGGGACTGCTGACCGACCTCGACGAATCCGAGGAGATCAACGCCTGCACAGTGAAGATAAAAGCCGTCGTCGACGGCGAGGCGCAGGACTGGCTGCTGCTCTTCAAAAACGAAACGCACAACCACCCGACCGAGATCGAGCCCTTCGGCGGAGCCGCCACCTGCATCGGCGGCGCGATTCGCGATCCGCTCTCCGGCAGGGCTTACGTATACCAGGCGATGCGCGTGACCGGCGCGTCCGACCCGACCGTTCCGATATCGGAAACGCTATCCGGCAAGCTGCCGCAGCGCAAGATAGTTACCGAAGCGGCGGCGGGATATTCATCTTACGGCAACCAGATCGGGCTCGCGACCGGGCTCGTTGACGAAATATACCATCCCGGCTACGCCGCGAAGCGCATGGAGATCGGCGCGGTCGTCGGCGCGGCTCCCGCGCGCAACGTGCGGCGCGAAGTTCCCGCCCCGGGCGACGTCGTGATCCTGCTCGGCGGCAGAACCGGACGCGACGGCTGCGGCGGCGCGACCGGATCGTCTAAATCCCACTCCGTCGCCTCGCTCGAGCAGTGCGGCGCGGAGGTGCAGAAGGGCAACGCGCCCGAGGAGCGCAAGCTCCAGCGCCTCTTCCGAAACAGCGAGGCCGCGCGGCTGATAAAGCGCTGCAACGACTTCGGCGCTGGCGGCGTATCCGTCGCCATCGGCGAGCTCGCTGACGGCATGGAGATCAACCTCGACCTCGTTCCGAAGAAGTACGACGGGCTCGACGGCACCGAGCTCGCGATAAGCGAATCGCAGGAGCGTATGGCGGTCGTGCTCGCGGCCGCGGACAAGGCGCGCTTCCTCGAGCTCGCCGCGGGCGAGAACCTCGAGGCCGTGCAGGTCGCGGAGATAACCGCCGAACCCCGCCTCGTCATGAAATGGCGCGGCAAAACCATAGTCGATATCTCGCGCGAGTTCCTCAATTCCAGCGGCGCGCCGAAATACACCTCCGTCAGGGTGGACGCTCCCGCGCCCGAAGCGGAAGCGCCCGTCGAAGGCGGCTTTGCGGAGCGCGTCAAGGCGCTCGCCTCGGACCTCAACGTCTGCTCCAAGCGCGGACTTTCCGAGCGCTTCGACTCGACCATAGGCGCGGCGACGCTGCTTTCGCCCTTCGGCGGAAAGCGCAGACGCACTCCCGCGCAGGCGATGGCGGCGCTGCTTCCCGCGGACGGCGAGACCGACGCCTGCTCGATAATGGCGTACGGCTTCGAGCCGTACCGCACCGAACGCGATCCCTACGCCGGCTCGTATACCGCCGTCGCGCAGTCTGTGGCGAAGGTCATCGCCGCGGGCGGCAAACGCGCGAATACGCATCTTACTTTCCAGGAATACTTTCAGCGGCTCGGCTCGGCGCCGGAAAACTGGGGCAAGCCGTTCGCCGCGCTGCTCGGCGCGCTCGACGCGCAGATAGACCTCTCCCTCGCCGCGATCGGCGGCAAGGACTCGATGAGCGGCAGCTTTGAGAAGTTCCATGTTCCGCCTACGCTCGTTTCTTTCGCCGTCGCGTCCGGCGTTCAGTCCGACGTCATCGCGCCGGAGTTCAAACGCGCCGGAGCGCGCGTCTTCCTGCTCCGTCCGGACGAAGAGGGCGGCAGACCAACCGCCGCGGGACTGACCACCGCGTTCGATTATGCGGAAAAACTCATCGCGGATAAGAAGGCGGTTTCCGCCTACGTCGTCGGCGGCAAGGGCGCCGCCGAGGGCGTGATGAAGTGCTGCTTCGGCAACGGGCTCGGCTTCGCCTTCGCGGACGGCGCGGATCCCTTCGCGCCGCACGCCTGCTCCTTCATTCTTGAGGCCGCCGACGGCTTCGAGCCGCGGGCCGCAGAGGGCTTTGAAATCTCGCTGCTCGGCGTTGTTACAGGCGAATACACGATCGCGTTCGGAAACGAAAAGGCCGATTTAAGCGAAATCGAAGCGCTCTACGAGGGCCGCCTCGAATCCGTCTTCCACAGCTTTGCCGCGCCGGCGGAAAAACCGCCCGTGCTCGCGTATGAAGGCAAAAGCGCCGCCGCTCCGGCGGTGCTGACCGCGAAGCCGCGCGTTTTCATACCCGTCTTCCCGGGCACGAACTGCGAATACGACACCGCCCGCGCCTTTGAGAAGGCCGGCGCGGAGCCGGACGTCTTCGTTCTCCGCAACCTCACCGCCGCGGATATCGCCGCCTCCGCTTCGGAAGCGGCGCGCCGCATAGCGCGGTCGCAGATCATATTCATCCCCGGCGGATTTTCCGGCGGCGACGAGCCGGACGGAAGCGGCAAGTTCATCACCGCGTTCTTCCGCAGTCCCGCCGTCAGCGAAGCGACGGGCGAGCTGCTCGACGTCCGCAAAGGACTTATGGGCGGCATCTGCAACGGCTTCCAGGCGCTCGTAAAGCTCGGGCTGCTGCCTTACGGCCGCATCAGAGAAGCGACCTCCGACTCCCCGACGCTGACCTACAACGTCATCGGCAGACACCAGTCGCGTATGGTGCTGACCCGCGTCGCGTCCGCGCTCTCGCCCTGGCTTTCCGCCTGCGAGGTCGGCGACGTCCATCTCGTTCCCGTATCCCACGGCGAAGGCCGCTTCGTCGCGCCGGAGCCGCTGCTGCGCGAGCTCGCGGATAACGGGCAGATCGCGACTCAGTACTGCGACGCGGATGGAACGCCCTCCGGCGATATCGAATACAACCCCAACGGTTCCTACTGGGCGGTGGAGGGCATAACCTCCGCCGACGGCCGCATCTTCGGCAAGATGGGGCACAGCGAACGCGTTTACGGCAAGCTTTACAAAAACATACCCCACACGCGCGAGAACGGAATGTTCGCCTCGGCGGTGAGGTATTTCAAGGGTTGATATGGACGTAAAGGTGATACGCAGCGACCGCCGCACCGCGTCGGTCGAAATATCGCGGGACCTGACCGTCACCGTCCGCGTGCCGCGGCGCTTTTCGGACGAGCGGGTGCAGGCGTTCGTCGAACGCAACTCCGGCTGGATAGAGAAGCACCTCAAGGCGCAGCGCGAGCGCAACGCGTGGCTCCGCTTTCCCGTCGACGCCGATCCCGCGTTACTTCGCGCGGAGGCGGAAAAAGAACTGCCGCCGCTGCTTGAGAAGTATATCGCGCTTACCGGTCTGAAGCCGAAGGCGGTGAAGGTAAACTCGGCGAAAAAGCGGCTCGGAAGCTGTTCGCCGGACGGCACGATACACTTTTCATACACGCTGATGCTTTACCCGCCCGAAGCGGTCGAATACGTCGTGCTGCACGAGCTGGCGCACCTGAAGGAACGCAACCATCAGCGCGGCTTTTACGCGCTGATAGAACGCTATATGCCGGACTGGCGCTCCCGCAGGGCGCTGCTGAAATAGAGCCGCGGCAAACGGCGGCATAACAAAAGGTCTCATCTGCCGGATGAGACCTTTGCTTTTTACTGATCACTATTACTTATATCTTGCCCAGATCTTGTCTGTTACGTACTGCTTGCCGAAGAGGGCGTCGTACTGGAACATATGCTGACGCTCCAGTTCGGCATTTTCCTCTTCGGTGACGGAGCCGCTTTCCGCGATGCTTCCGTCGCCGCGCAGGTAGTAGTCGCCTCCGGTGCCCTTGACGTATCCGCTCTGCTGCAGCAGATATTTGAAATACATCGGCTGCGGCAGGGAATAGGTCTGCGTCATATAAGGGATGAGATAGTAGGTGCTCAGCGCCGTGTCGGGGCTTGCGGAAACGTCCGTGTAGTTGTCCCAGATGACGAAAGGCGGGGTGTGCAGGTCGTAGAAGCCCTCGGGAGTATCAGTGCTGTTCTTCGTGTAGCCGGAGGCGAAATACGATGCCTCCTTGTTGCCGAAGGAGCCGAGGTGGTCGCCGAAAAACATAACTATCGTCGGTTCGCCGCAGGTCGAGAAGTAGTCGGTCAGTTGCCTGAGCATATCGTCGGCAAAGCAGATGCTCGTCGCGTAGCTGCGTATCGCGCCGAAAACGCCTTTTCTGAGGTCCATACTGCCGTCGGTCGCGTTTATCATCGTGCCTTCGTCATAGTCGTTGCCGCTGTAACTGCCGTGGTTCTGCATCGTTACGGTGAAGTTGAAGAACGGCTTGCCGGTGGCGCGATTCTCTTCATACTGCTTTATGATCATATCCGCGGTCGATTCGTCGCTGACGTAGGTGCGCATCCGGAGCGGAAGCGCAAAATCGGGTTCGGAGACGAACTTCTCGAAACCGATGAGCGGATAGACGTTGTCGCGGTTCCAGAAGTGCGGGCCGTACGAGTGGATCGCCGTCGTAGAGTAGCCAAGCTCGTCGCGCAGGAAGCTGACGTAACTCGGCGTCGTTTTTTTGACGTGCTGCTGGTAGGGGGTGGAACTTGCCGGCAGGTAGCGCAGGCTGTAACCCGTCAGCAGCTCGAATTCCACGTTCGCCGTGCCGCCGCCGAACTGCGGTGTGAAGTGGGCGCCGCCGGTCTTCGTCTGCGCGATCTCGTGCAGCGTCGGAGTCGTGGAGCGCTCGAAGTTGATGTATGAGAACTTATCCGCGTCGGTGAAGGATTCGTTCATTACTATTATAATATTGGGCTTCTCGACCGCGCCGGCATCTTCGCCGTCGTCCGTGTAAGCGGCGTTCAGTTCGGTGAGCACCTCGCCGTAGGTCGCTTCGGCCGATTCCTTGCCGTAGCCGGAGGGCTTTTCGGGCAGGACGTAGGGTATGTTAGCCAGGAAGTTTACCAAAAACCCGTTGTTGTTGCGGGTGTTGAGCTGCTTCCACTGGTAGGCGGTCAGCCCCGTGGCGTTAAGAAAAGAGGGGTTTAAGAAAGTCGCGAAGAAGCCGCCGACGAATACGGCGAGCGTTACCGCGGCTATTATCGCGCCGTTGCGGAGGCGTATGACGAGTCCGTTTTTCTTTATCACGAGCTTGTCGAAGAAGAAAAGCCCCAGAGTGATCGCCGCAATCATCACGACCGCCGTTATGAGCCCGAGAGTGATCTCGAATTCGAGCATACCCGTTGTCTCCGCGGCTTCGGTCAGTATCGTGAAGTCGCAGGGGAGTATCGTTTCGCCGCGGATGCTCACCTTCAGATAATCGAAGTAATTGAAGGCGCAGAACAACACGGAAAACGGCAGGAACGCGATCCACGTTTTCCTCACCAAAAAGAACAGCACGAGCATCGGCATATAAACGAAGAGGGTATTCATAACGAACGCCCAGCCGCTCGGCATAAGGAACGCGCGAAGGAAGGTGCCTTCGCTGACGATGCACATCAGCACGGTCAGCAGATTCGCGGCGATGAGAAGCACCGCGACCGGTGCCGCGTATTTTTCAAATGTCTCTTTTTTGAACTTTTGCAGGATGCGCATTGGAAAAGCTCCTTTTGGTCTGAAAACAGAGTGATTTGCGCCGGAAATGGCGCTTGCCGTGCTTGAAAAAGGCGGGAACGGCAGGCTGATGGATTTTTAGCGGTCGGGAAAAACTGAACGCCTCTGAAGCAGCGTTTTTTCTTAATATTCGACCGGTATCAAGCAATATGAATAGTATTCATATGAGTTCGATTCATATAATAGCGAGGCGTGATGGGTGTTGATGGTTGACAAACCCGTATTATACAGGGGCGGTAAAGGGTAAACGTGTTGTTTTCGCGCGCGGGATCGCCGAACGCTCCGAAAAACGGCAGGAAAAAGGAGAGAGCGGCGGCAATGGAAGCTCGCGTTTTTCGGTCATTCCGATGCTATTTTACGGAAAAGCTCCGAGATGTGTTCGTACTTTTCGAGGTATTCGGGATTTTCCTCCGCGTCGTCCGGCGCGGTGCGCATATACATGCGCAGGTCGGAGTGTTCGGGAGTGGGCGGTTCCATATCGCCGCAGAGTTTCTTATACTCCGAGCGCACCTTTTGCGCGAAGGGGCTGCCGGAGAGCTTGAAATAGGTGTTTTCGGCGTATCCGCCGGGGAGGAGACCGCTCACGTCGGCAACGCCGCCGGCGTTGGAGAGCAGAGTGTACTTGCCCTCGTCGGTGATGAAAAGCAGCACCTCGCCGGTCATTATCTCAGCCTGGAAGCGCTGGTTGTAGGAATAGTTGAGCTGTGCGTTGCCGGCGTCTGTGGAAAGCCCCATGACCTGCACGTTGACCTTACCGTCGCCGTTCCAGTCGTCGATATATTCCTTAAAAACGTTCTCGTAGGCGTAAATCTCGGCGTCGTAGATGAAGAAATCGCCGGAGAGTATGACCGTCAGGTCGTAGTTTGTTTTGGACAGGCAGCTGACAAGTCCGATCGTCAGCAGCGCGGCGGCGATGATCAGAGTTATGAATACGTATTTGTAGTAATATCCGTATTGTTTGAACCAGTTGACGAGCTTTTTCATCGGATCCCTTTCGTACGGAGTGTTTCGCAGAAACGGTGAACCGCGGCCCGCGCTCGGCGGACCGCGGTGTCAGAGCTTAGTCCTGCTGGAGCTCGAACTCCTCCTTGCCGGCTCCGCAGAGCGGGCAGGTCCAGTCGTCGGGAAGGTCCGCGAACTTGACGCCCTCGGCTTCCTCGTCGTAAACGTAACCGCATAAGACGCATACGTATTTCATGATAATTACCTCCTTCTGCTGTATGGGCGTTTCCGCCGACGATGGGATTATTATAAATCATTCGACCAAAAAACGCAATACCTGAATCAAAAAAGCCGCTGCGAGAGCGGCTTTTTTACCGGTTAAAGTTAATAATATCAGTTGTTGCCGGACGCCAGCATCGAGGCGTAGTAGGAGTTGTAATAGGCTATCTGCTGAGAGACGTTGGAGGCGACGTTGTTGTCCTCGTAAATGTCGGAGGGGCTGTAGCGGCGAACTGCGGAGCTGCTTCTGTTGACGGTCGCTTCCTCGATCCACTTGTTCTCGACTTCTTCATACTTTTCGTGCTCATACTCGTGAACGAAATCGGCGAGGGTATCTTCCATATATTCGGGTTTCTCGTACTTGTCGTAAGCCTTGATTATGTGCCAGCCGTAGGTGGATTCGCAGGAGCTGATTTCGCCGACGGCGAGATCCCACGCGGCTTCCTCGAACTCGCTGACCATATCGCCCTTCTTGAAGATATAGCCCTTGTCCTTGTCCATTCCGTCTTCGCTGTATTCCTCAATGAGCGCCTCGAAGTCTTCGCCGGCCTGAGCTCTGGCGAGCACGTCCTTGTAGGTGGCTTCGATCTCGGCCTTCTTCTCGTCGGCGGACTTGGTGACGTTGCCGTCTTCGTCCTTATCGTCGGTCAGGCCCTGAGTCTTGAAGAGGATGTGCTTGACGCGGCGGTAGTTCTCGTCATATTCGGCCTTCTTGGCGTCTTCGCTGATGGCGTTGTCGCTGTCCTCGCCGTAAAGCAGCTCGGTGAGATGCTCCTGGATGAGTCCGGCCTTGACGATGCGCTCGTAGGTGTCAAGAGAAACGCCCATCTTGTTGAGGCTGCTCTCGAGCTCGGCCTTGCCGCCGTTCTGAGCGTAGTTGGATTCCAGAGAAGCCTTGTCTTCATCGGTCAGCTCGATCTTGTATTCGGCCGCCTTCTTTTCCATAATGATGACCCACGCGCAGTTCTCATACGCCTTGTCGATGACGTAATCCTTCGCGGTCTTGTTCTCGACGATCGCGTCCCAGAGGGTAGCGGGCTTATTGTCTTCGCTCGACTCGCTCGATGAATCGGTGGAGGAGGACTCGGTGGAAGCCTCTTCGGAAGAAGCGGGCTCGGAGGAGTCGGGAGCGGAGGACTCAGGCAGGGACGACTCCGCGGAGGATTCATCGCTGCTGTCGGAATACTCGCTGGAGAGCTGTCCGTACTGATACTGCTGCTCGAGGGAGAAGATAGCGGAATGCAGGAAGTAGATGTACATTCCGGCGGGGATATCCTCGCCGTCGACGGTGCCGGCGGTTCGGGTAGCGAGTCCGCAGCCGCTGAAGGCGACCGCCATGCCGCTGAGCAGGCAGGCGATAACGATGAGGGATACGAGTTTCTTTACGGTTTTCATTTAGTCTGACAGTCCTTTCTTATTCGGAAGGCTCTCCGGAGCGGTCGTTTTTAAGCTCTTCGGGTACATATTGAGCCATTCTGTATTTATCTAACACTTCTTCAATTATACTCAAAGTTTGCCGCTTGTCAACATTTTTTATATAAAGATAAGGTTTTGCCCCGATTTTTACCGAAGCGTCTCTGCCGATAATGAGCGCGGCGCGGCCGAGGACAGATTCGTCCGGATCGGTCGGGATGACGCATAGACCGCCGCCGCGGAAGGAGATCTCATCGAGCTCCAGACGGTTGCCTTCGGAGCGGAGGAGCGCGATCTTTATCAGGTCTGAAACGCAGGAGGGCGGTTCGCCGAAGCGGTCGGAAAGCTCGGCGGCGACGGAGTCCGCGTCCTCGCGTGATGCGACGGCGGCGATTGCGCGGTAAAGCTCGATGCGCGTCAGCTCGGAGGCGACGTAGCTCTCGGGGATGTAGGCGGAGACGGGCAGGTTGACGAAGCAGTCGGCGTCGCGTGTTTCGGGAGCCTCGCCCTTCGCGGCGCGTACGGCCTCGGCGAGCATCTTCATATACAGGTCGTATCCGACCGCGTCCATATGGCCGCTCTGCTGGGAGCCGATGAGGTTGCCCGCGCCGCGTATTTCGAGGTCGCGCATCGCGATCCTTATGCCGCTGCCGAACTCGGTGAACTCGCGCAGCGCGGCGAGGCGCTTTTCGGAGACCTCGCTGAGCGCCTTATCCTTGCGGAAGGTGAAATAGGCGTAGGCGCGGCGTGAGCTCCTGCCGACTCTGCCGCGCAGCTGATGGAGCTGCGAAAGCCCCATAAGGTCGGCGTTCTCGACGATGAGCGTGTTGACGTTCGGCACGTCGATACCGGTCTCTATGATGGTGGTGCAGACGAGTATCTGTATGTCTCCGGCGACGACCGCGGACCATATGTCCGACAGCTCGTCCTCGTCCATCCGGCCGTGCGCGACGGCGACGGCGGCGTTCGGGAAGCGTTCGGCTATTCGTGCGGCGACGCGCTCGATGCCTTCGACGCGGTTGTAGAGGTAATAGACCTGCCCGCCGCGGGAAAGCTCGCGCTCGATCGCGCCGAATATGAGCTTCGGCGAGTACTCCGCGACGAAGGTCAGCACCGGCTGGCGGTCGACGGGAGGCTCCTCGAGCATCGACAGGTCGCGGATGCCGGATAGCGCCATATTCAGCGTGCGCGGTATCGGAGTTGCGGAGAGCATCAGCGTGTCGACTCCCTTGCAGAGCTGGCGGAGCTTCTCCTTGCTCGCGACGCCGAAACGCTGTTCCTCGTCGATGACGAGCAGACCGAGATTCTTAAAGCGAATGTCTTTTGAAAGTATGCGGTGGGTGCCGACGATGAGGTCGCATCTGCCGTCGGCGAGGCGTTTGAGTATTTCGTTCTGCTCCTTCTTCGTCTTGAAGCGGGAGAGGAACTCGATCTCGACCGGCATCCGCTCGAAGCGGCGCACGGCGGTGTTGTAATGCTGGAGCGCGAGCAGCGTGGTAGGCACGAGTATCGCCGCCTGCATACCGTCAGAGATGCACTTGAAGCATGCGCGGAGCGCGACCTCCGTCTTGCCGTAGCCGACGTCGCCGCAGAGTATGCGGTCCATCGGGACGGCGCTTTCCATATCCGCCTTGACCTCCTCGGCGCAGCGGAGCTGGTCGTCCGTTTCTTCAAACGGGAACGCGGCCTCGAATTCGCGCTGCCACTCTCCGTCCGGGGAGAAGGCGTGGCCGGGGCGGCTGGTGCGCTCGGCGTAGAGCTTGATAAGCTCTTTTGCGAGGTCCTTCGCGGCGGCCTTCGCGCGCTTCGTGGCGTTTTTCCACGCGGCGCCGCCCATTTTGGAAAGCTGCACCGCGCCCTCGGCGTGCCCGCCGATGTATTTTGAGACGAGGTCGAGCTGGTTGACCGGCACGAAGAGCGAGTCCGTTCCGGCGTACTTTATCTTGATATATTCCTTCGTAACGCCCTCGAACGTCAACTGCTCGACGCCTTCGTAGCGCCCGATTCCGTAGTAGGAATGGACGACGAGGTCGCCTTCGCGCAGGTCGGCGAGAGAGTTGACGGGGCTGCCTTTTTTGTGGAGCTTCGCGCGTTTTTTGCGGGCGTAGGGGAGTTCGCCGCAGGTGACTATCGCGGCGTTCGCGCTTTCGTATTCGACGCCGGATGAGAAGAAGCCGTCGGTGACGGTTATCACACCTGCGTCGACTGAGTCCGGCTCGTGCAGAAAGCGGGCGTTGAAACCGTTTTCGCGCAGATATCCGGCGACGTATTCGGCGTTCTTTTCGCTGCCGGCGAAGAGAAGCACGCGGCTGCCCTTGCGTTTGTAGGACGCCATCAGCTCGTCGAGCTGAGCAAGGCCGCCCTGCCACGCGCCCGTTGCGCGGACGGGCACGCGCTCCTCGAAGTCGCGTTTGAATTCGCCGGAGGTGCGGCGCAGGTCCTCGAGCAGGAAGGAGGCCTTGCCGTTATAAACGGATACGAACTCCGCGTATTTCAGCCGCAGTCCGTTCTCGCCGCCTCCGAGCGAGCCGCTCTCGATGAGCGCGGTCTGCTCCTCGCGCCAGGCGGTCGCGGATTCGCGCGCGCGTTCGGCGCAGGCGTGCGGCTCGGCGATGAAGACGAGCGCGTCTTCGCAGTAATCCGCGAGCGTAGCGGCTTCCGGCATTATGAGCTTCTGGTATTTGTCCGCCGACGGCAGCCGCCCGAACGCGCGGAGACGTTCGAGGTCGGAGGCGGCGGAGGCGTCCTTTTTCGCGAGCGCGGCAAGGGCGGCTTCGAAGGCGTCCGCGTCGTCCGGCGCGCATTCGGCGCAGGGAGTTATCGCGCATTCGATCAGCTTCTCTCCGCGCCGCTGGGTGTAGACGTCGAAGCGGTTGACGCTCTCGAGCGTGTCGTCGAAAAAGTCGAGGCGCAGGGGACTGTCGGACGGCGGGTAGAAATCGATGATGTCGCCGCGCAGCGCGAACTGCCCGACGCCCTCGACGGTGTCGACGCGGGTGTAGCCGCCGCCGGAGAGCGCTGAAACGACGGAGTCCGGCGGATAATTACCGCCGGCTTTCAGCGTCATGATGCGCCCCGCGAGCGTTTCGGGCGGCAGGGTGGTGTCCATACACGCGGCGGCGGGCGCGACGACCGCGGCCGCTCTGCCTTCGAGCAGCGCGGAAAGCGCCGCGAGGCGCGCGTGCGCGCTGTCGCGGCTGAAGCCCTCGACGCTGTCGAAAACGAAGTCGCGCTGCGGGAAAACGCACACTCCGCCGCCGAAGAGCGTTTCGAGGTCGTGTTTCATCGAAACGGCGTCTTTCTCATCGGGAACGACCACGACGGCGGGCTTTCCGGCGTCCGCGGACAGCGCGAAAATAAGCTGCGCTTTTGCCGCCGCGGAAAGTCCGCATAGGTAGGCGCAGCTCTCTTTCTTTATTGCTTTTTCGAGTCGCGGGCGGCATTCGAGTTCGCTCACGAGCTTTCTCAAAGCGTCAATCATTTGATACCCATTTTCTTTTTAAGTCTGATATCGGTCCCGCAGAAAAAGACCGGAGTGTAGTCGCCGGTCAGGCGGGAATATATCGCGTCGCCGTAGCGCTCGTTCAGCTCCGTGAGCGAAAGGTTGGTGCTGATTATCGTCGGGAGCGCGGACATGATGCGCGAATTGACTATCGTATAGAGCGATTCGCGGGCGGAAACGGTGGAGAACTCGGCTCCGAGATCGTCGAGCACGAGAAGGTCGCAGGAGCAGACGGCGTCCGTCAGTCCGTCGTTGCCTCTGCCGAAGCGCTCGTTGTCGAGCTTCGTCATCAGCGCGGGAACGCTGTCGTAGAGAACGCCGAGCCCCGCGTCGATAGCCTCCTTCGCGACGGCGAGGGAGAGGTGAGTCTTGCCGAGTCCGGTGCCGCCGGTGAAAAGCATACTGTCGGTGCGCGAACCTATTCCGGCGGCGTAGCGTTTGACGTAGGCGAGTACGTCCGACATGCGCTCTCTCGGAGATTCTCCGGTTTCGTCCGGCTCGTCGGAGTAATAGCCGAGGTCGAAATCAGCGAATGAGGTCGGCTTCAGACGGGAAGAAGCGTTCAGCTTCTCGTAGGCGGTCGTGCGCAGTTCGCGTTTCAGGCATTCGCACATCTTTCCGTCGATATAGTATTCGTCTTTGCACTTGTCGCAGGAGTATATATCGTCGAGGTAATGCGCGTCAAGCCCCGCGTCGGTCAGCAGCTTCTCCCGTTCCGCGCGGAGCGCCTTGTTCTTATTCATTATCGCGTCGAAAGCGTCGCCGCCGCTGTTGGAACGGATCGCGGCGAAAAGCGCGGATGCGGTGCCGCGAAGCTCGTCGTCGATCTCGCCGAAGCGCGGATTCGCCTCGCGGAGCAGCGTGCGTCTTTCTTCGGTTATCATAGCGCAGAGGTCGTGCTTTTGCTTCAGCCGCGCAAGCGCTTCCTCGTATACTTCTCTGCCGTAGCTCATTCGGAGGCCTCCTTCAGTTTCTTGCGTCCCCATTCCTCATACGCCTTGACGTCGGCTTCGGAGAAGGAGCGGGCGGCGCCTTTCTTACCGGGAGCCGCGTTCTCTTTTTCGAGGTCTTTCTTCTTTTTGATGCCCTGCTCGCGCCACTTTCTGAGGATGCCGTTCATATAGGCGAAGGACGCCTTGCCGGTCTTTTCGGCGGTGCGCTCGAAGGCTACTGTGATGAGATCCCAGCCCATGCCCCATTCGTTGATCCAGCGCTGCAAATGCGCCTTTTCGGAAGTGGTGAGGTTGCGCTCCTCGATGCCGATGATCGACTTGATTCTGAGTTCGGCCTTGTCGGCGGCCATCATCTCAGCTACCTTCTTCTCTGCGGCTTCGTAACTGTCTACGCCGGCGTCCTGCCAGGAGTACGCGAGCTTCTCGACGTAACGCATATTCGGCTTGCCTATCGAAACGCAGTACTGCACCATCAGCAGAAATGCGTCGGCGGGGATGCCCGCCCAGCTGTAAACGGAGAAAAGCGCTTCCGTTTCGGAGCGGGTGAGGGTATGCCCGATGAGCTCCTGCGCGCGCTTGAGCAGGAAGGAGAGGGTTTCGTCCGTCTCCGCCGCCTTCGCGACCTCGACGGCGTCGATCTTGCCGCGCTTGGGCGCGGGAGCCTCCTTCGGCTCCGCGGGCGCGCCGAGCACGCCGCTGTCCTTCCAGTATTCGACTATCAGTTCGACGGCGGAGACGCTCGCGCCGCTGGCGCGGCAAAGCTCCTCCACAGTGACCGCGCGGGGTGCGTGGCGGAGGATATAGAGCAGTATCTTCAGCTTTTTCTCATCGGCGTCCTTCATGAATTCGTCCACCAGCGCGGACGGAACTCCGAAGTAGGGCGACGGCGTGAAGTCGATCTTGGGCATCGTTACCTCTG
Organism: Clostridia bacterium; assembly: GCA_017620395.1. NCBI lineage: Bacteria > Bacillati > Bacillota > Clostridia > Clostridia bacterium. The sequence goes on from JAFZQJ010000034.1 coordinate 22,223, forward strand.
TAAGTTCATCGGCTGACCGCGGTCAGCGCGGTTTTGTAAATAAGATTAATACGCCTTGCCGAAATAGACGAGATTCTTCGCTTTCTTTCCGCAGACGATGCAGGTATCCGCTATCGGCTCGCCGTCGAAGGGGATGCAGCGCGACGTCACGCCGGCGACCTCTTTGAGCTTGTCTTCGCATTCGTGGTCGTGGTTTTCGCAGAGCATCGCCTTGATGAATCCGGGCTTGTTCTCGGCGATATCCTTGAAGGTCTCGAGGTCGGTCGCCTCGTAGATGTGGCTGTTGAGGTTATCGAGCGCGGCGGCGTAAAGCTCGCTCTGCACGTCGTCGAGCACCTTCTTCACGCTGTCGGCGAGGGAATCGTCGTTGGCTATGGTGAACTTGTCGCCGCCGGTGCGCTTGGCGGCCATGCAGACGCCGTTTTCGATGTCGCGCGGTCCGATCTCGATGCGGAGCGGTACGCCGCGCATCTCGTGTTCGGCGAACTTCCAGCCGGGAGTTGCTTCGCGCTCGTCGACGGTGACGCGGATACCCTCGGCCTTCAGCTTCGCGGCGAGGGCGCGGGCGGCGTCGAGCACGCCTTCCTTATGCGCCGCGACGGGCACGACCGCGACCTGAACGGGCGCGATCATCGGAGGCAGCACGAGTCCTCTGTCGTCGCCGTGGACCATTATTATCGCGCCGATGATGCGCGTGGACATACCCCATGAGGTCTGGTGCGGATAGGCGAGCTTGTTGTTCCTGTCGGCGAAGGTGACGTCGAAAGCGCGGGAGAAGCCGTCGCCGAAGTAGTGCGTCGTGCCGCTCTGGAGCGCCTTGCCGTCGTGCATCATCGCCTCGATGGTGAAGGTGCTTTCCGCGCCGGCGAACTTTTCCTTATCGGTCTTCTGACCCTTGAGCACGGGGATGGCGAGGTATTTGCGGCAGAAATCGGCGTAGACGTCGAGCATACGCAGCGTTTCCTCCATCGCCTCCTCGGGCGTTTCGTGTATCGTGTGGCCCTCCTGCCAGAAGAACTCGGTTGTGCGCAGGAAGGGGCGGGTGGTCTTTTCCCAGCGGACGACGCTGCACCACTGGTTATACAGCTTCGGCAGGTCGCGGTATGACTGCACCGTGCGGGAGTAGTGGTCGCAGAAGAGCGTTTCGGAGGTGGGGCGCACGCATATCGGCTCCTGCAGCTCCTCGGAGCCGCCCTTCGTCACCCACGCGACCTCGGGCGCGAAGCCCTCGACGTGATCCTTTTCTTTGTTGAGCAGGCTCTCGGGAATGAACATCGGCATCATGACGTTCTCGTGCCCGAGCTCCTTGAAGCGGGCGTCGAGCGCGTTGCGGATATTCTCCCAGAGGGCGCAGCCGTAGGGGCGCACGACCATGCAGCCTTTTATGCCGGAATAGTCGGCGAGCTCCGCCTTCTTGACGATGTCGGTGTACCACTGGGCGAAATCGACGTCGCGGGGGGTTATTTCCTCAAGCAGGCGGTTGTCTTTTTTGTCAGCCATATAAGTAATCTCCTGTACGTATAGTGATTGTTGTTTGAAATCAGACCTGAAGCCCGTTGTATTCGGACATCAGCGCCTCGAACGAAGCGCCGCCGGCGAGCTTTTCTACCGCGTCGGCGACGTGCGGGAGCACCTTTTCGAGCGTCTTTTCCTCCTCCGCGTCGAATGCGCCGAGTACGTAGGACGCCATATCGTAATCCTGCATATCGGGACGCGCGATGCCGATCTTGATGCGCGGAACGGCGTCGGTGCCGAGGTGCAGTATGATGCTCCTCAGTCCCTTCTGACCGCCGTCGCTGCCGCCGGTACGTACGCGCAGCTTGCCGAGCGGGAGCGCGGCGTCGTCGGAAATGATCAGCACGCGCTCCGTCGGGAGCTTATAAAAGCGCTTCGCGGCGGAAACGGCTTCGCCGCTGCCGTTCATGAAGGTCAGCGGCTTGAGCAGCACGACCTTCGCGCCGCCGAGCCTGCATTCGCAGGTCAGCGCCGAGAACTTCTTGCGGAAGTTCGGCGCTTCGGGCAGCCGCGAAGCGATGAAGTCCACCGCGCGGTAGCCGCAGTTGTGGCGGGTGCGGCGGTACATATCGCCGGGGTTTCCGAGGCCGACTATGAGATAGTCGACGGACGGGGAGCCCTTGAACTTACCGAAAAGACTCATATCAGACGAAAAGCGGGGAAACGGGCTTGTCCTCGTAGATGCGCTCGATCGCTTCCGCGAAGGTCGGGGCGACGGGGAGCATCTTTATCTTGGGCAGCATTTTTTCCTCGGGGATCGGCACGGTGTCGAGCAGCACGAGCTCCTCGATGGGGCTGGCTTCGATGCGCTCCATTGCGGGGCCGGAGAGGACGCCGTGGGTGGCGCAGGCGTAAACGTGGGTCGCGCCGTTTTCCTTTATCGCCTTGGCGGCGTTGCAGATGGTGCCGGCGGTGTCGATCATATCGTCAACCAGCACGCAGCTCTTGCCTTCGACGTTGCCCATGATGTGCATGACCTCGGAGACGTTGGCCTTAGCGCGGCGCTTGTCGATGATCGCGATCGGCACGTCGAGGCGGGTGCCGAAGTTTCTGGCGCGCTTCGCGCTGCCGGCGTCGGGGGAGACGATGACGAACTCCTCACCGGTCTGCTTCGCCTTCTCGCGGAAGTAGGGCGCGAGAAGCGGAACGCCGAGCAGGTGGTCGACGGGGATGTTGAAGAATCCCTGTATCTGGGGAGCGTGGAGATCCATGGTAAGGATGCGGTTGGCGCCTGCGGTGACGATCAGGTCGGCTACGAGTTTCGCGGAGATCGGGTCGCGGGCGCGGGCTTTTCTGTCCTGACGGGCGTAGCCGAAGTAGGGAATGACCGCGGTGATACGCGCGGCGCTCGCGCGTTTGAACGCGTCGATCATGATGAGCAGCTCCATGAGGTTGTCGTTGACCGGAGCGCAGGTCGACTGGATGACGTAAACGTCGCTTCCGCGGACGCTCTCGAGGATGGAGACCGCGATCTCGCCGTCGGAGAAGCGGCCGACTTCGCATTTGCCCTCCGGCAGTCCGAGGTGAGTCGCTATCTGCGAGGCGACCTCTTTGTTGGAGTTGGCTGCGAAGATCTTGATGTCCTTACCGTGAAAATACATGTGCAAATCCCCTTTTTCGTTATTCGGTATGCGCCGCAATTCCGGCGCATAATCATACACCTTGATTATACAACGGTTGAAAATGATATGCAAGCAAAAATTGCCTCTTGTGCGAAAAAAGTTAAAAAACCCCTCGAAACGGTACCGCGCCGCGCTTTCCGGCGCGTCCGCGGACGGAAAAACAGATACAGGTTCCGTCGAGAAGCTTCGAAAATAAAAAAAATTAAAAAAATTGAAAAAAAGGATGGATTTTACTCTACATATTTGTTATAATATTTCGGTTATACAGACGACGAATGTAATTCGTTTGACAACAAACAAAAAATATGGAGGTCAAAACATGAGCAAAAAGTATGTCTATCTGTTCTCCGAGGGCAACAGCGGTATGCGCGAGCTGCTCGGCGGAAAGGGCGCCAACCTGGCGGAAATGACCAACCTCGGCCTTCCCGTGCCGCAGGGGTTCACCATTTCCACCGAGGCCTGCACGCAGTACTACGAGGACGGCCGCAGGATCAACGAAGAGATCCAGGCGCAGATAATGGAGTACATCGAGAAGATGGAGCAGATCACCGGCAAGAAGTTCGGCGATCTCGAGAATCCGCTCCTCGTTTCCGTCCGTTCCGGCGCGCGCGCTTCGATGCCCGGCATGATGGATACGATATTGAACCTCGGCCTCAACGAAGAGGTCGTCAACGTCATCGCGAAGAAGTCGAACAATCCCCGCTGGGCGTGGGACTGCTACAGACGCTTCATCCAGATGTTCTCCGACGTCGTCATGGAGGTCGGCAAGAAGTACTTCGAGCAGCTCATCGACGCGATGAAGGAAGCCAAGGGCGTCAAGTACGACACCGAGCTTACCGCGGACGATTTGCACGAGCTCGCCGATCAGTTCAAGGGCGAGTATAAGAAGCAGCTCGGCAAGGATTTCCCCGACGACCCGAAGGAGCAGCTCTTCGAGGCGATCAAGGCCGTTTTCCGTTCCTGGGACAACCCCAGAGCGAACGTCTACCGCATGGACCACGACATCCCGTATTCCTGGGGCACCGCGGTCAACGTTCAGATGATGGCGTTCGGCAATATGGGCGATACGTCCGGCACCGGCGTCGCCTTCACGCGTAACCCCGCCACCGGCGAGAAGGGACTCATGGGCGAGTTCCTCGTCAACGCGCAGGGCGAAGACGTCGTCGCGGGTATCCGCACCCCGATGCCCATCGCTCAGATGGCGGAAGTTTTCCCCGAAGTCTTCAAGCAGTTCAACGAGGTCTGCTCGATCCTCGAGAACCACTACCACGATATGCAGGATATGGAGTTCACGATCGAAGACCGCAAGCTCTATATGCTCCAGACCAGAAACGGCAAGCGCACCGCCGCCGCCGCGATAAAGATCGCCTGCGACCTGATCGACGAAGGTCAGATCACCGAGGAAGAAGCCGTCATGCAGATCGACGCCAAGAGCCTCGATATGCTGCTGCACCCGACCTTCGATCCCGAGGACCTGAAGGCCGCCGATAAGGCCAACGTCATCGGCAAGGGCATCGCCGCTTCGCCCGGCGCCGCCACCGGCACCGTCGTATTCACCGCCGAGGACGCCGTCGAGCACGGCAAGGCCGGCGAAAAGGTCATCCTCGTCCGCCTCGAGACCTCCCCCGAGGACATCGAAGGCATGAAGTACTCCCAGGGCATTCTGACCGTCCGCGGAGGCCAGACCTCCCACGCGGCGGTCGTCGCCCGCGGAATGGGCACCTGCTGCGTCTCCGGCTGCGGAGATATCGCAATGAACGAGGAGAAGAAGGAATTCACCCTCGCGGGCAAGACCTTCAGAGAAGGCGACGCGCTTTCGCTTGACGGCTCCACCGGCAAGATATACGACCGCGCGATAAAGACCGTTCCCGCCGATCCGAGCAGCGGTTACTTCGGCAGGATCATGGAGCTCGCCGACAAGTTCAAGAAGCTGGGCGTCCGCACGAACGCCGACACGCCTTACGACGCCGCCCAGGCGGTCAAGTTCGGCGCCGAGGGCATCGGACTGTGCCGCACCGAGCATATGTTCTTCGAGGCCGACAGGATCACCGCGTTCCGCGAGATGATCGTCTCCAAGACGCTCGAGCAGCGCAAGGCCGCGCTCGATAAGATAATGCCCTTCCAGCAGAGCGACTTCGAGGGTATGTACGAGGCCATGGAAGGCAGACCGGTAACGATCCGCTTCCTCGATCCTCCGCTCCACGAGTTTGTTCCCACCGCCGAGGTGGAGATCGAAGAGCTCGCCAACCGTCTGAACATCACCGTCGAGGAGATCCACAACGTCATCACCTCGCTGCACGAGTTCAACCCGATGATGGGCCACCGCGGATGCCGTCTCGCCGTCACCTATCCGGAGATCGCCGAGATGCAGACGACCGCAGTCATCAGAGCCGCCATCAACGTTCAGAAGAAGCATCCCGACTGGAAGATCGTTCCCGAGATCATGATCCCGCTGGTCGGCGAGGTCAAGGAGCTGGCCTTCGTCAAGAAGGTCGTCACGACGACCGCCGACAAGGAGATCGCCGCCGCCGGCATCGAAATGCACTACAAGGTCGGCACCATGATCGAGATCCCGAGAGCCGTGCTCACCGCGGACGAGATCGCGAAGGAAGCGGAGTTCTTCTCCTTCGGCACCAACGACCTTACGCAGATGACATTCGGCTTCTCCCGTGACGACGCGGGCAAGTTCCTGAAGTCCTACTACGAGAACAAGATCTACGAGAGCGATCCCTTCGCCCGCCTCGACCAGAACGGCGTCGGCAAGCTCGTGAAGATGGCCGCCGAGCTGGGCAAAAAGACCCGCCCCGACATCAAGCTCGGAATCTGCGGCGAACACGGCGGAGACCCCTCCAGCGTCGAGTTCTGCCACAAGGTCGGTCTGAACTACGTTTCCTGCTCGCCTTACCGCGTGCCGATCGCGAGACTGGCCGCCGCCCAGGCGAATATCAAGAACAAATAAGAGAATACGCATACCGCGGCGTTCCCATTTGCGGGAACGCCGCGGCATACGGAGAAAGGAAGGCCGCGGGGAAGCGTCCCCGCGGAACACGCCTATGATGAAGGAAAAACTCCTCAAGCTTCAGGCTGAGGCGATGGCGAAGATAACCTCCGCCTCCCAGCCCGAATCGCTCGAAGCCGCCCGCCTTGAATATCTCGGTAAAAAGGGCGAGCTGACGCAGGTGCTGCGCGGAATGGGCGAAGTCGCGCCCGATGAGCGTCCCGCGATGGGGCAGCTCGTCAACTCCGTGCGCGAAACCGTCGAAGCGGCGATAGACCTTCGCCGCCGCGAACTTTCGTCAAAAATAATGGAAGCCCGTCTGGCGCAGGAAAAGGTCGACGTGACCATGCCGGGCGAGCCGGTCGTAACAGGCAGAAGACATCCGCTGAGCACCGTGCTCGGCGAGATGATAGACATATTCACCAAGATGGGCTTCGACATCGCCGAAGGCCCCGAGGTGGAGTACGATTATTACAACTTCGAGGCGCTGAACATCCCGAAGAACCACCCCGCGCGCGACACGCAGGACACCTTCTACTTCACGGATAACGTCCTGCTGCGCACTCAGACTTCGTCCGTTCAGATACGCGTCATGGAGAAGCAGAAGCCGCCTATCCGCATCGTTGCCCCGGGACGCGTTTACCGTTCCGACGCCGTCGACGCGACCCATTCGCCGCTGTTTCACCAGATGGAAGGCCTCGTCGTCGACAAGGGGATCACGATGGCGGATCTGAAGGGCACGCTCGAGAACCTCGCCAAGATGATGTACGGCGAGGACGCGGTTTGCCGCTTCCGTCCGCATCACTTCCCGTTCACCGAGCCGTCCGCGGAGATGGATGTGCAGTGCTTCGCCTGCAAGGGCGAGGGTTGCCGCCTCTGCAAGGGCGAGGGCTGGATCGAGGTCCTCGGCGCGGGCATGGTGCATCCGAAGGTGCTTCGCACCTGCGGCATCGATCCGGACGTCTACTCCGGCTTCGCGTTCGGCATCGGGCTTGAGCGCGTTACGATGCGCCGCTACAACATCGACGACCTGCGCCTGCTTTATGAAAACGATCTTCGTTTTCTCGGCCAGTTTTAAGGAGGGACGAAGATGAAGCTTTCAAAGAAATGGCTCAACGATTACGTTGAGATAGACGTGCCCGAGAGGGAATACGCCGAAAGGATGACCATGAGCGGCTCCAAGGTCGAGGGTTGGGAAGAAACCTGCGGAGAGCTCAGCCGCGTCGTAGTCGGCAGAGTGCTCTCCGTCGACAGGCACCCGGACGCCGACAAGCTCGTCGTCTGCAAGGTCGACGCCGGCGAAGCGGAGCCGATACAGATCGTCACCGCCGCCACGAACGTGTTCCCCGGCGCCGCCGTTCCGGTCGCGCTGCACAAGTCAACGCTTCACGGCGGCAAGACCATCGAACGCGGCAAGCTGCGCGGAGTCGTCAGCGACGGAATGTTCTGCTCCGTCGCGGAGCTGGGCGTGACCGTACACGATTTCCCGACCGCGATCGAAGACGGCATACTTATTATTGATGAAGACGAATACGACGCCGTCCCCGGAACGGATATCAGAGAAGCGCTCGGTCTTGACGATACCGTCGTCGAGTTCGAGATAACCTCCAACCGTCCCGACTGCCTGTCGGTCATCGGCCTCGCGCGCGAGACCGCCGCGACCTTCGGCCTTGACATCACCTATCCTTACGTCGACGCGGGCGAATACGCCGGCAACGACGTGAATAAGTATATCTCTGTCGAAGTCCGCGACGCCGACCTCTGCCCGCGCTACTCCGCGGCGGTGGTCAGGGACATAAAGATCGCGCCCTCGCCGCGCTGGATGCGCGAACGCCTCCGCGCGAGCGGCGTGCGCCCGATAAACAACATAGTCGACATAACGAACTTCGTCATGCTCGAATACGGCCAGCCGATGCACGCCTTCGACCGCTCCACGCTGAAGGAAGGCCGCATCGTCGTCCGCCGCGCCGCCGACGGCGAAAGCATCACAACGCTCGACGGCGGCGAACACCCGCTCGACCGCGACACCCTCGTGATCGCGGACGGCGAACGCCCCGTCGCGCTCGCCGGAGTCATGGGCGGCGAAAACACCGAGATCCGCGACACGACCGAAACGGTCGTCTTCGAGTCCGCGAACTTCGACGGCGCCGCCGTCCGCATCGCGGCGAAGAAGGCGGGGCTGCGCACAGACTCCTCCGCCCGCTTCGAGAAGGGGCTTGACAGCCGCAACACGCTGCCCGCGCTCGTCCGCGCGCTCCAGCTCGTCGAAACGCTCGGCGCAGGCACCGTCGTGGGCGGCATAATCGACGTCGATAACGCGAACTACGCGCCGCGCAGGCTGAAGCTTGACGCCGGCTGGATCAACGGCTTCCTCGGCACCGATATCCCCGTCGACCGTATGCGCGACATACTCTCGGATATCGACTTCGATATCGACGGCGACGAGATAATCGTCCCGTCCTTCCGCGCCGACGTGGAATGCGAAGCCGACGTCGCCGAGGAGATCGCGAGATTTTTCGGTTACAATAATATAGGCGACACCATGATGAAGGGCGAGGCGTCCTCCCACGGCTATACCGACGCGGAGATTTTCCGCAAGCGCCTGAATACGTCCGCCGTATCGCTGGGGCTCTTCGAGATAATGACCTACTCCTTCATCAGCCCCAAGTATTACGATAAGATCAGACTGCCGATAGACAGCCCGCTGAGAAACTGCATGAAGATCAGCAACCCGCTGGGCGAAGACACCTCCGTCATGCGCACGACGATGATACCCTCCGCGCTGGAGGTCGTCGCCCGCAACTGCTCGCGCGGAGTCGTCGAGGGCAGGCTTTACGAAGAGGGCACGGTCTACATCCCCACCGAAGAGGGCAAGCTCCCGCTGGAGCAGAAGCGCTTCACCGTCACCGTCTTCGGCGAGAACGCGGAGTTCTTCGCCGTCAAGGGCATGCTGGAAGCGCTCTTCGCCGATATCGGCGTGGGCGAGGTGAAGTTCGCCGCGAAGTCGGACGATCCGACTTTCCATCCCGGCCGCTGCGCCGTGATAACGAAGGGCGGGAACGTCCTCGGCGTTATGGGGCAGATACACCCCGTCACCGCGCAGAACTGGGAGATCGCCGTCCCCGTCTTCGTCGCGGATCTTGACGAGGAGCTTATGCGCGCTCTGCGCAAGCCGATAACCGACTATAAGCGCCTGCCGAAATACCCGGCGATTACCCGCGACCTCGCGCTCGTCTGCGACGAGAGCGTCGCCGCCGGAGACCTTTCGGATATCATTGCCGCCGCCGGCGGAAGCATCGTCGAGAGCGTACGCCTCTTCGACGTCTACCGCGGCAAGGGAGTGGCGGGCGGCAAGAAGAGCATGGCTTACAGCGTCGTGCTCCGCGCCGCCGATCACACGCTGACCGACGCCGAGGCGGAAGCCGCCGTCGCGAGGATACTCAAAAAGCTCGAAGCCGCGGGCGCGACTCTGCGCTCGTAGCGCAAACGTGAAACAGGGAACAGGAGGAGAAAACCATGAACGACCCTACCATTCAATTCAGGATCAGATCGAACGATTCCGACGAGATGAAAAAGCTGCTCAAGCAGATCTACGCCGCGCTTGAGTCGAAGGGGTATAACCCGATCAATCAGCTCGTGGGGTACATTCTCTCCGAGGACCCCACCTACATCACCACCCACGACAACGCTCGCAGTCTTATCCGCAGGATAGACCGCGACGAGCTCCTTCAGGAAATGCTGAAGGTGTATCTCGAGCTGAAATGACCTTGTTTGAGGTGTGAGAAAGGAAGAGAATATGGACCTTTTGATGTATAAGGGCAAGCCGCTCGTCCGGCAGGACAACACGATCTACTACGGCAACATGAACGAGAAGTACGTCGCCATGATCCAGATCGCCGACTATACCGAGAAGAACGGCATGAAGCTGCCCTCCAAGCTGCTCGTGCAGCTCGCGCTGACCGATCCGGAGATCCGTATGCGCGACAAGATCGTCAAGAAGACGGAAAAGACCACCCTTTACGACGCAATCGAGATCGCGGCGATCTGGCTCGAGCGCTCGCTCAAGCAGTAATAGTTATTGTAAAAAAACAGCCGACGCCGTCGGCTGTTTTTTGTCATCCTGATCGGCGGCAAAGCCGTATTTGTACGGGCGATCTGATCGCCCGTCATTCCGAGCGTATGTGAGGAATCCCCCAAGTGCCGCAGCACGTTTGTCATCCTGAGCGAGCGAAGCGAGTCGAAGGATCCTGAAGGTAACGGTACTGAAAAAGAAAAAGTGTGTATTCGGAACAGGAACCTCCGTCCAAACCCGTTTTTTCCGAATATACACTTTTTATTATTTATGTTATAATGAAGAAAACCCGTGACCGACGGCGCGAAAATGCGTCTATTGGTATGAAAGGCCTTTTTACAAAGGGGAATGGAGTGCGGCGTGAACGACGAAAGAATAGTCGCATTGTTCTGGAACAGGGACGAAAGCGCGCTTGCCGAAACGGAAAAGCGCTACGGCGACTACTGCCTTTATATCGCCGAAAACGTGCTCCGCAACGCGCGCGACGCGGAGGAGTGCGTCAACGACGCGCTGCTCGCCGCCTGGAACTCCATCCCGCCGAACAGACCGGATAACTTCAGAGTCTATCTCGGCGCGCTCGTGCGCAACGCCGCGCTCGACGTCTGGCGGCGCGGGAACGCAAAAAAGCGCAAAGCCGCGTCCGTCGCTTCGCTCGAAGAGCTCGGCGAGCTTGCCTCCGCCTTCGACGTGGAAGACGCCGTCGGCGCCAAAGAGCTCTCGCGCCTGATCTCCGATTACCTGACGACGCTTGACGAAACGGAGCGAAAAGTCTTCGTCCGCCGCTATTGGTGCTATGAGCCGATCGAGGCGATATGCGCGCGTTACGGCTTCGGCAAAAGCAAGGTCAAAATGATGCTCAAACGCACGAGGGACGGCCTCGCCGCGTATCTGAAAAAGGAAGGTCACTATGAATATTGATATATTGAATGAAGCTATCGGAGGGATCGACGCTTACATCGTCGAAGAGGCGCTCGCCGACGGAGAAAAGAAGCCGAAGGTGACCGCCTTCGCGCAGCGTCCGTGGATGAAATGGGCGGCTGCGGCGGTCGCGATAGTCGTCATCGCCGCCGGAACGCCGCTCGCGCTGAAAGCGATCGGCTCCTTCCGCAACGAAAACTTCGTCGCCCCGAACGGCAGCGGGAACGGCAACCCCGGCGCGGTTGCTCCCGTCGACAGCGGCGAGCCGGAAAGCAGCAGCGAGCCGGATAGCAGCTCCGCGCCGGAAAGTGAAAACAACGCCTCGTCTGAACAAAGCGGCGAAAGCCGCTCCCGCGGCAGCGAGCAGCAAACCCCGCCCGCCTCGGATCCGCCCGAAACGAGCTCGCCCGAGCCAGACTCCTCCTCATTTGATATCGAAGTCGGCTCCGGCAGCATCGGCGGCCCGCTGAGCATCGGCGGCAGCCATTTCGGCGGCAACTTTCACAAAAAGAATATGCCCGCGGTCACGTATCGGATAAACGGCGAATCACAATCCTTCGATTATGACCACTCGGCATGGATAATGATCGACGCGGAATCCGACCTTGACGGCAACGAGGGCGTATATATCATAGATTATTACTCCGGCAAAGACGGCAGCAGCGCAGTCGCGTATGACGGTTCCGAAGAGCTGATGGAATACACCGGCCGCTATAACGACTACGGCTCCGGCGATGAGATCTCCGAAGTAGCAGCCACGGAAGCTGCAAAAAACGTGCTGCTTAACACCGATCTCCCGTTCGCTGCGCTCGAAAACCTGCAGATCTCGAAATCGGAATCCGGCAAAAACTATCACAGGATCGTGGCTTCCTTCACCGGCGGCGAAGTCGAGATTCTTCTCAACAAAGACGGCAGCCTGAAGCACTTCATCGTCAACAGAGACGCCTCCGTCTGGCTGACGCCGGAGAGGATAGCGGCGGGCAGGGAAAAGCTCGACGCGAAGATTGACGCGTTGAGCGCCGAGCGGCCGAACGAGCGCTTCGTCGCTACCGGCGTCGAGGTATATCAAAAGCTCGCGAATAAGATATACGCGATCTACGAAGTGATCCAGTATCCGTATCAAGGCTCGGATTTCCAAAAACGGTTAAGATTCTACTGCGTCGTATAACGCCGCTTTTCGGATAACGCTTGACAAATCAGAGGGGGAGGAAATAATAACAATGAAAAACCTCACGAAAAAACTGCTCGCGGCGCTTCTGACGCTGCTGATGGTCGCTGCACTGATGCCGGTGACGGCTTCGGCGGATCAGAACGCGATCATCATCGTCGAGCTGAACGAGCCGTATTACGGTGAAAACCTCAACGAGATACTTCCCGAGATCAAAATGGAGGTGTCGTATCCCTTCATCGACGGCTACGCGTTCGTCGTCTATTACGCCCACACCTCGGATGAGGACGCCTACGCCGCCGCTGAGGCTTTGGCGACGAACTCTCGCGTCAAGAGCGCGACCTACTGCCCCGGTAACCCGACCGAAAACACCTCCCGCGTCAGGTTCCATATCACGATCTCGGAGGATTATTTCGGCGAGGATTATTACACGCCGATAACTTCGGTCGAGCTGGGGAAGCTTTTCCCGAACAGGGTTATCAAGCGTGCCCGCAAATGGGGTTTCCGCAATTTCGATATTTTCTTCGATATCGGCTCGTCGGAAGACTGGTACGAAATCTATGACGAGTTAAAATCCAACCCGTTCATTCTGTCGTTCCACACCTTCGACATGGGCGGTTCCGGCAAAGCCGTTACGATCGGCACTCTCGCGGTGACGACGAAGGCGGAGCATACCGAAAATGAGATCATCGGCCTGTATGCGGACTTGGGAGCATATGAAGTTGTCGAATCATACTCCGCGCATTATTTCAAGTTCAACATTCGTGACAGATCGCTCAGAGGAACGCTCGAGGCGGTCAAAGCGCTGAAGAACGATCCCGACGTCGCAAACGTCGTATGGACAGATACGATTGGCTTTCCGACCGTAATGCCGAAGGAGCTTGAAGAAGCCGACTTCCTTGCGCCGGAACGCCCGGAGGCGACGGTGGAGACCGCCCTCGGCGCGTTAAGGATAGCCGCGAAGCTCGGTGAAGCGAAAAACGGCGTTTACGATTACAAGCTCGCCGACGCGATCTGGCAGTTCGACTGCGACGGCGACAAGGCGATCACCGTTTCCGACGCGCTTATCCTCCTTCGCAAAGCCGCGAAGCTTGCGTAATACTCCATACCTTAATCCACGGTAATTCAGATTATCAATACCCGATTAACAATAAGGAGGAACTATTATGAAAAAACTTACCAAAATCATTTCCGCAATGCTGACGGCGGTAATGCTGTTCAGTCTGTTCGCGGTGCCTGCCGCCGCGTACGCGGACGGCGGCGTCTGCGGCGAAAATCTCACGTGGACGCTTGAAAACGGCGTCCTCACCATCAGCGGCGCGGGTCCTATGGAGAACTACCTGAAGTACAACGCGCATGACACGTACTCCGTAGAGCGCCCCGATCTGGACCGCCTTGCGCCGTGGGGAACGGATATCAAAAACGTCATTATCGAGGACGGCGTAACGACTATCGGCGACTTTGCGTTCTATAACTGCAAGCAGATAGAGAGCATAGAGATCCCCGCGAGCGTCAAGGTCATAGGCAAGAGCGCGTTTGCGGACGCGGTCCTGCAGACGCTCGTACTGCCGGAAGGCGTTGAAGAAGTGAAAGAATACGCGTTTTTCGACTGTGATCTCAAGAGCAACGATTTCCGTATGCCCGACAGTCTCAGGATAATAGGCGAAAAAGCTTTTCAGTGCTATATGGGTATGATTGAGATCGGCGAGGGCGTTGTGGATATAGGCAAGGAAGCTTTCGGCAACAACGTGGTAATGAATATCCCTGAGAGCGTACAGCATATCGGCAAAGACGCGTTCAAGATAACTTCTTTCTACAAAGACGAGAGCAACTGGAGAATGGACGCGCTCTATATCGGCAAGTGGCTGATAAAGGTCAAGGAGAATACCAAACTCGAGTTCTTCGTCGTCAAACGCGGCACGGAGCACATCGCGGATTATGCTTTTGAAAATTGCAAGTCGCTGAAAGACGACATAATACTTCCGAAGAGCTTGAAGTCCATAGGAAGAAGCGCGTTCCAGGCCTGCAACAATCTCGAAGCGCTCGACATACCGGAAGGAGTGACGGATATCGGCCCCGGCGCGTTTTCCGGCTGCAAGGGCCTGACCGAGCTCAAACTTCCTGAGTCGATAACCGAGATAGGCGATCAAATGTTATCCGGCTTGAGCTTTGAGCAATTCGAGATTTCGGATAACGTGGAACGTATAGGCGAAGGCGCTTTCCTGAGTTGTATGCAGCTTAAATCGATCACGATCCCGTCAGGCGTGAAAAGAATAGAGCCGTGGACGTTTATGAGCTGCACGTCGCTCGAGGAAGTGAACCTCCCCGAAGGCCTTGAAAGCATCGGCGATTTCGCTTTCCTGGCCTGTGCCTCTCTGCGCAGGATCGTTATTCCCAGAAGCGTGACGAGCATCGGCATCGGTCTTTTCTATTTCAACGTGCCGACGCCCACGGATATAGTTATGGCGGTATACGAGGGCTCGTATGCGCAGACCTACGCCGAAGAAAACGGCATAGCTTATGAGATAATCGGCGAAGAAAAACCGATAGACGAGAATAACGGGGAACTTGTCGGCGATATGGACGGCGACGGTGAGATCACCGTTTCCGACGCGCTACGCGCGCTGCGTATCGCCGCGAAGCTTGAGGCCCCCGTTGCGGCGAAGGGCACGAGAAGCGCGCTCCTCGGCGACGTTGACGGCGACGGAGCCGTTACGGTCGCGGACGCACTTGCGATCCTCCGCAAAGCCGCGAAGCTTGCGTAACAATCCATATGTTTGAATTGAACAGGGAGGGGCAAAGGAGGAGTTACAATGAAAAGAGTTGGCAAAACTATTGCGCTATTTTTGGTGTTGGCCATTTTAGCAGGGGCGGTATCTTTCGTAAGTTTTGCGCAGAAGGACTCAGACGATGTGTATTATCCTGATGATTATCCGTGGCTTACGCTCGGGGAAGTATCAAAAACCGCAACTGACGTTATTCGTCTTCGTGTCGGTGAAACGTGTGAAATAGCAATAATAAACCTTGAAGCCGGCATAATGGATTTCGGTGGGACGACTTTAGCGCAGTATTGGCTTGGAGAAAAAACAGACGGAAACAGGATCAATATGTTTACTCTATGGAGAGTGAAGGATTCTTCTATTATCGATTTTACAGAAGAATACAAATCGGCGCATCCGTCGGAATATGAAACCCTTCCTATGCTGGAGCAAGATGCGCGATATCTCGAGCGATATGATATGTGTGCTGGCTTTATACCATATCTCAAGTACGCCTTTACGGAATCGGATATAGATGAATCTGGTTATGAATATGGCGATATTGAGAATGGTAACTGGGGACAGCGCAGAGCCGTTATAGTCGGCAAAAAAGCAGGAACAACGACTATTGAAGTTGCGAAAGGCGGATGGGGAATAACATGTCCGGCAAGAGGGACGCTTACGGTGATTTGCTATGATGAAACTGTTGGCGACGTTGACGGCGATGGGGAAGTCACTGTAGCAGACGCGCTTTCCGTGTTGCGCGTAGCAGCGAAGCTTGCGCCGCAGACGAAGAGCACCGGTTCAGTTTTCGATTTCGACGGCGACGGAGCCGTCACAGTCGCGGACGCGCTTGCGATACTGCGCGTCGCCGCGAAGCTTGCGTAAGTGAGTTCGGTTTCCTCTTAATAACGCAGAAGTAATGCGGAAGCCGCCGCGTCGGAAGACGCGGCGGCTTCATATATTCCGTTTTTATATCACGCGTTGACTCTTCCGCGCCTCTCGCGGTACTGCTTCGGGGTCACGCCGACGGCCTTGTGAAACACCTTCGTGAAATAGCTCTGGTCGTCGAAGCCGCACGCGCCCGCGATATCCACTATGCGAACGGTATTGTCGAGCAGCAGCTGTTTGCTTCGCTCGATCCGCACCTCGCGCACGTAGTCGGTCAAACTCATGCCGATCTCCTCCTTAAAGACGGTGGAGATATACGACCGCGAGAGGAAGACCTTTTTCGCCACGTCGTCCAGCGATATTTTTTTCGCGTAGTTGGCGTTGACGTATTCCGTTATTTTATAAACGGCGGTCGAGTGCCTTATCCGCGGCAGGTCGAAGGAGTAGTCGATGAACCTGTGCAGCACCCCCGTGACCCACTCGTTCATATCCTCGAAGGAGGTGAAGCGGTCTATGTCGCCGAGATACTTCGTGTTCAGCGCCATGACCTCGCGCATGTCCGCGCCGGAGTCTATGACCGCGCGGGAGAGCACGACCACCAGCTCTATCATCCGCGCCCTTATCTCCGCGAGGTCGAAGTCGTTGGAAAAGTATATGTGTCCGATCAGCTCGTTCAGCGCGTTCTGCGCGCCGAGCTTGTCGTGAGTGAGTATCATCGAGCGCAGCGCCTTTTCCTTTTCGATGGGGTAGTCGACGGCGTATCCGCCGCCGGCGTGCGGAGCTTCACGCATTTTTCCGCCTCCTCTCGTGATTTTTGTAATTATATCAGATTTTTTGGAAAATTTCAAGGTGCGGGAGGTAAAAAGGCGTTCGTCGGATATTTCATATAATATGATATATTTATGTTGCAAACGGCCGCGGCGTATGTTATAATCGGCTTGTATAATCGCCGTTGCGGCGTGGAGGAACGCTATGGAAAAATCACTGAGAATAAAAATAATATCGCTGCTTGCCGCGCTGACGCTGCTCATAGCGGCTGTGTGCGTGCCGTCCGCGGGCGCGGAGCGCTATGAAGCTCCCGCGGCCGTGAAAGAAACGGCGTCCGGACATCCTGAACGAAGCGAAGGATCCCCCGGATATTCCGACCTTTTGCGTGAGGAAGGGGATTCCTCGCCCGTCGGGCTCGGAATGACAGACCTCGCCCCGACCGAAGACAGCGCTTTCATAGGCGAGGCGACCGTGCCCGTGTTTGAAACGGCGGTGCGCGGCGAATCCGACGTCTCGGGCGCGACGCCGTGGCAGTATAACTACACCGACGAAAGCTGGACGGCTTACGAAGCCGCGCTCGCCTCCGCGCAGACCGCGGATGAACGCGCCGCCGCGTTCGACCTGCTTGCGCCTCGCAACACCGAGGCCGTCACCGCCGGCTTTTTCAGCGGCTGGAACACATCCGACGTCAACGCCGTCGTAACCGCGAACAGCGGCCGCCTCTGCGACTCCATCGGCGACAGTCTGAACACCAACGGCGTATGGAACAACGGCGATTTCTCCCGCAACACGGTCTTTGATGCGGGCGACGGCTGGTTCTCCATGACCGCGGCTGCCGACTTCGCGGGCAAGGCGATGGGCTGGAAGAATATGGACCGCAGCGCGACGCTGAATCCCAACAAGCAGAGCGCCGGCGCGGCGTACCCCGAGATGGACGTCTCCGGCCTTTCCTACGCCGAGGGCATACGCTTCAAGCTTGAGGTCTACGGTCCCGAATACGCCGTGCTCGGAACCGACGCCGTCGAGCGCATACTGATCGGTCTTTCCAACTGCGACACCATGGTGCGCGAACAGTACGCGCTGAACGTCAAACCCTCGCAGGTCGGCTCCGACGGATATATCAACATCCCGTTCAGCTGCTTTGTCAACGCGTGGTGGTGCCGCGCTTTCTCGCAGTCCGAGCTCGAGGACGTCATCGTCTTCATAATCGAAGCCTACGGCGAAGCCGAGGGCACGACCGTGAAGGTTTCAGACCTGCACGGTTATATAACCGTCGCTCCCGTTATCCCGCCGGAGCCGCGCGAGCCGGGCTTCGCGGAGCCGAGGGCGAGCGAATACGTCGGTTCGACCTTCCGCGCCACCGACTTCCGCATTATAAAATTCGACGAGATGTTCCCCGAGGGCTTCGCCGGCGACACGAGCTGGGATCCGATGGGCATCGACGATAACGGCATAATATACTTCGGCTACACCGGACGCCGTACCGACCTGATCCCCGACGAGGTGATAGAGGATTTCGCCGTCTTCTCGTATGATCCGGAGACTGACGTCGTCAAGTTCCTCGGCACCCTCATTGAGGCGAGCAAGGCGTGCGGCAACTACGTTTACGGCGAGGAAATCCCGAAGGGACACACGAAGTTCTACTGTATTGATAACAAGATGTATCTTGCGAGCCAGAGCTTCCACGACTACAAGGACAAGATCGACGGCGCGGACGGCTATATGACCAAGCGCGGCGCCCATCTGTATATGTACGACATCGAGAAGGAAGCGCTCATCGACCTTTCCGCGTCCTTCCCGGGCGGCGTATGGTGCGAGCACCAGGGAGTCGTCGCGCTGAACTATATGCCGGAACTCGGCAAGCTCGTCGGCTTCACGCATCCGCTTGCGGACCTCGTCTTCTACGATCTCGCGACCGGCACGGTAGACCGTTACGTCAACGGCATCCCGTGGTCGCTCGGCAATCCGCTGAGCCGCGAGATAATCGTCAGCGGCGACAGAGTGTATCTCTACCGCGGCGTTGAGGATCCCGGGCAGCGCGCCGAGATCCAGTGGCCGGTCTACTGCTATGACTACGGCGAAAACCGCCTCTATCAGACGGGAGACACGATGAAGGGCGGCTTCTGGAACGGTCAGGCGACGACCTCGGACGGCAAAACGACCTACATCAGCGGCTGCTGCGGATACCTTTACAAGATGGATATGGAGACCGGCAGAGTGACCTTCCTGCGCGATATGGACCTCGACGGCGAGAACGTCATCGGTTATACCTATTCGATATCGATGTCGCCGGACGAAACGAAGCTGTTCTATATCCCGACGGCGCGAAAGCCCGGCCGCATTTACGAATACGATATCGCGACGAACACACTCGCAGTTGTCGCGGACGTTCAGCAGAGCGTCTACTGCGGCAGCAATATCGTGACGAAGGATAACTGGTACTACTTCACCCGCTTCGGCGAGAACGGCACGTGGGAGGGCGCTCCGAGCGTCGTCGCCTACAAGCTCGAGCCGTGGGAATGAAGCAACGAAGCCGCTTTTTGCTTTAGTAAGAGCATAATAAAAACCGCCTCGTCAGAGGCGGTTTTTGATGTTAGATACGTTATTCTTCCATTCTCGAAAACGCGGAAATTATCCCGAGCTTGCCGCTTTCGTAGGTGATCCCGCCCTGGAGGTAGGCGGTATACGGCGGGCGCAGCGGACCGTCGCAGGATAGCTCGATCGAAGCGCCCTGAGTGAAGGCGCCCGCCGCCATCACGACGTCGCAGTCGTAGCCGGGCATCGCCCATCCGACCGGCGTGACGAAGGAGTCTATCGGCGACGCCGCCTGCACTCCTGCGCAGAAGGCGAGCAGCTTGTCCTCCGCGCCGAAGCGGAGCTCCTGCACTATATCGGTGCGCGGAACGTCGGAGGCGGGGAAGGCGTCGTAACCGAGCCGCTGCGCGAGCGCGGCGGCGAAAACGGCGGTCTTCACAGCCTGCGCGACGACGTGCGGCGCGACGAAAACCCCCTGCAGTATCTCGCGGTTGAAGCCGAAGGTGGCTCCGCATTCAAGTCCGATGCCGGGCGCGGTGAGGCGGTCGGCGCAGAGCTCGATCTGCTTCGCGCCGCCGGCGATATATCCGCCGCCGCGCGCGATCCCGCCGCCGGGGTTCTTTATCAGCGAGCCCGCCGCGACGTCGGCTCCGACGGCGGTCGGCTCGAGCGTTTCGCAGAATTCGCCGTAGCAGTTGTCGACGATTATCGTGACGTCGGGGGAGAGCCCCTTGACGAATTCACAGAGCGCCTTTATGTCCGCTATTGACAGCGATTTGCGCGAGGTGTAGCCCTTCGAGCGCTGGATGAAGACGGCGGAAGCGCCGCCGATATTCGCCTTTATCGCGTCGAGGTCGGGACTGCCGTCGGGCAGAAGTTCGACCTGCCGGTACTCGGCTCCGGCGGACTTCAGCGAGCCGGGGTGGTCGCCGGCGACGGCTTCGCGGAGCGTATCGTAAGGCGCGCCGGTGACGGAGAGCAGCGTGTCGCCGCGGTGCAGCAGCCCGAAAAGCGCGGTCGCGATCGCGTGGGTGCCGTTGACGAAGGTGTGGCGCACCAGCGCCGCCTCGGTGCCGAAAAGCTTCGCGAAGACGCGGTCGATGACCTCGCGCCCCGCGTCGTCGTAGCCATAACCGGTAGTTCCCGCGAAGTGGCTGTCGCTGACGCGGCACTCGGAGAAGGCGTCCAGCACGCGCCTGCTGTTCTCAAGCGCGGCGGCGTCGATGCGCGCGAACTGTTCCGCGCAGGCGGCTTCCGCGGCCGCGGCTTCTCTTATGACTTTTTCGTTTGTATAAACGCTCATGATCGCGCCTCCTCGGGCGAATGGTAATATTTTTCGACTAATGCAAATAAGATATTGATATTTCGGGGCGAAGATGTTATAATCTGTTTCGTTCCCGAAGGGAGATGAACGCCGTGCCCATCATGATAAACAACAATCTGCCCGCGGCGGGTACGCTGACGAGCGAAAATATATTCTGGATGGATAACGAACGCGCCATGTCGCAGGATATCCGTCCGCTTCACATCGCCATTCTCAACCTGATGCCGACGAAGGTGACGACCGAAACGCAGCTTCTGCGTCTGCTCTCGAACACGCCGCTTCAGATCGAGATAACCCTGCTTACCGCCGCTTCGCACAAGACGAAGAATACGTCGGCGGAGCATATGCTTGAGTTCTACAAGACCTTCGCGGACGTTAAGGATAAGAAGTTCGACGGCCTTATCATCACCGGAGCGCCCGTCGAACGTCTCGAGTTCGAGCAGGTGGACTACTGGGACGAGCTGTGCGCCATCATCGACTGGAGCAAGACGAACGTTCAGTCCACTCTGTATATCTGCTGGGGCGCGCAGGCGGGACTCTATCACAGCTACGGCATAAGGAAGTCCGAACTGAGCGAAAAGGCGTTCGGCGTCTTCAAGCACTACGTCACCGACAGGCTCTGTCCGCTCGTTCGCGGCTTCGACGACGTCTTTTTCGCGCCGCATTCGCGCTATACCGGAGTGCTGGACGAGGATATCGCGAAGCATCCGGAAATAACCGTCCTCGCGAGGTCGAAGGACCCGACCGTCGGCGTCTACATCGCGATCGCCAACGGGGGCAGGGAGGTCTACGTCACCGGCCATTCGGAGTACGACCGCGAAACGCTGCTGCTCGAATACGAGCGCGACCGTAAGCAGGGACTCGGAACCGCGATGCCGGAGAACTATTTCAAGCACGACGACAGCAACCAGGGCATTATGATGAACTGGCGCTCCCACGCGCACCTGCTCTATTCAAACTGGCTGAATTACTACGTTTATCAGGCGACGCCTTACGACCTCAACGAAATTAAATAGAAACGGTTTTCATACGCCGCTTCGTCCTCGCGACGGGGCGGCGTTCGTTTATCTGTTATGAAATATGTTACCACTGTTCGCGCAGGTTGTCAAGGTGCGTGTTTTTTGCTAAAAGGCGCAAAAATACTGTTTACAAAAGTTGTTATATATGGTAGAATAATGCTAATATCAGGAGAGTGCGATTTTTCGCGCGAACACTCTGACGGAGGGCAACGATATGGCAATGCTTGACGATATAAAAGCCGCTGAGGCGAAGGCCGCCGAAATGAAGGAGACCGCCGCCGCGGAGGCGAAGGAATACGCCGCCGCCGCGGAGGCGAACGTCGCCGCCGCGAGAGAAGTGTTGCTCGAGTCCGCGCGCGGCGAAGCCGCCGCCATGGCCGAGACCGCTTCCGAGGACGCCGCCGCCGCGAGCGAAACGCTGCTCGCCGCCGGAAGCGACGCGGATAAGCGTATGGCAGAATCCGCGGAAAAGAATATTCCCGCCGCCGTAGACGCCGTCTTCGCGCAGCTTGCGAAGTGAAGCGCGCAGCGGGTTTTTCGCAATCACATACTTGTTTTTTCAGGAGATAACGCATGCTCGTACCGATGAAAAAAGCGTATATCGCGTGCCTCAGGGATGACCGTGAGGCTTTGATTGACGCGCTCTTTTCCCTCGGCGAGGTCATGCCGATAGAACGCGACGACAAGGCGCTGAGCGACGCCTCCGCGGAGCTGAAGCTGAGAAACGCCGAGGCGCTGCTGAAGGATATCCGCCCGTACGCGCCGAAGAAGGGGATGTTCACCCCGCGTCCCGAGGTTGACGAGGAGCGTTTCGCCCGCGTCGACGCGGAAACGGTCGAAACGCAGGAGCGTCTGCGCGAGCTCGTCGGCGAGCGCGACGCGCTGAAGGAGGCCGCCGAGGCCGCGAAGAAAGCTGCCGCCGATATCGAGCTCTGGCGCGGGCTGGGCGCGGACGCGCTCGACGTATGCGCCTCCGAATACACCGTGCGCCGCGTCGGTACCGTTCCGACGTCGAAGGCGGACGCGCTTGCGGAAAAACTCGCGCCGTTCGCGGAGTTTGAAACGGTCGGTGAAAAGTCCGGCAAACGCGCCGTTCTGGTCGTCTGCGCCGCGGAGGACGCCTCCGAAACGGAAGCGCTGCTGCGCGAATACGAATTCGAGGAATCCCGCCTGCCGTTTGCCGCCGGCAAAGCGGAGGAGGAATACAACAGACAGCTCGCCGCGAAAGCGGACGCCGAAGCCGCCCTCGCCGGGAAGGAGAAGGAGCTCGCCGAGCTTTCACAAAAGGCGAACGACGTGACGCTGCTCGCGGAGCAGTACCGCGCCGAACGCGACAAGGACGAAGCGCCGCTGGTGCTGACCGACGACGCGGTATATATCGAGGGCTGGGTACGCGCCGACCGCACCGAGAAGGTGACGAAAGCGCTGAAAAAAGTCACCGACTGCGTCGCGGTCGAATTCACAGACCCGGCGGAAGATGAAAAACCGCCCACCGCGGCGGAAAACAGCAGGTTCGTAAAGCCGTTTGAGAGCATAACGAATATGTTCTCCGCGCCCGACCCCTACGAGATAGATCCGAACCCCGTCATGGCGCCGTGGTACTGGATAATCTTCGGTATGATGATGGCGGACGTCGGCTACGGATTCCTGATGATGCTCGGCGCGTGGCTCTTCAAGAAGTTCATGAAGCCGCGCGGAGAGATGGCGAAGCTGGTCAGCGTCATCGGCTTCTCCGGACTGCCCACGGTCGTCTTCGGAGTCGTCTTCGGCAGCTATTTCGGCGCTGAATGGTTCCCGCCGTTGATAGGATTCTCGCTGCTCGACGGAATACTGCCGGTGCTGCTGATCGCCTGCGGAGTCGGAGTGCTCCACATTTTCACCGGTATGATCGTCAAGGCGGTCGCCGCGTTCAAGGCGGGCGACTGGCAGACGGCGGTCTTCGATAACTTCGCGTGGATGGCGCTGATAAGCGGACTTATCGTCATGGCGCTCAACGTGAAGATCGGCGCGATCATCGCCGGAGCCGCCGCGCTCGTGGTGCTCTTCACCGCGGGGCGGAAGAAACCGAACGTCGTCGGCAAGCTGACCGGCGGACTCGGCAGTCTCTACGGCATAACGAGCTACCTGAGCGACATCCTCTCGTATTCGCGTATCCTCGCGCTCTGCATCTCCACCGCCGTCATCGGTTACGTTATGAATATCCTCGCGGGGCTCGTTATGGGCATACCGATAGTCGGATACGTTTTCGCGGGGCTGGTCTATATCGTCGGCCACCTCTTCAACCTCGCGATGGGACTGCTTTCGGCTTACGTTCACGACAGCCGCCTGCAGTATATTGAGTTCTTCACCCGCTTCTATGAAGGCGGCGGCACGGTCTTCAAGCCGTTCAGGCTCGAAACGAAGAACGTGGACGTTGTCCGCGGGAGCGGCAAAGATAGTAAAGAATAATTAAAAAGATATTCAATTCGGAGGTAACACAATGTTTAGCAACGGAACAGTCATCACCATCTTCGGCGCCGCGGTCGCCGCGTTCCTTTCGGGAATGGGCTCCGCGATAGGCGTACGCTCCGGCGGCGTTGCCGCGGCGGGAGTGACCGCGGAAAAGCCCGAGCTTTTCGGTAAGCTGCTGGTTCTCCAGGCGCTGCCCGGAACGCAGGGAATATACGGCTTCCTTACCGCCGTTCTCATCCTCGTCCAGAGCGGACTTATGGGCGGCAACGCGAATATCAGCACCGCGCAGGGCTGGGCGTTCTTCTTCGCCGGCCTGCCGATCGGCATACTCGGCCTGATCTCCGCCATCTATCAGGGCAAGGTCGCGGTCGCCGCGATCCACATGACCGCCAAGCAGCCGGAGTCCTCCGGTAAGGGCATCACCATGGCGGTCCTCGTCGAGACCTACGCCATACTCGGACTGCTCGTATCCCTGCTGCTCGTCCTCTTCGCGACGAAGGGACTTTGATTCTGATTCGGGAGAAGCAAGATGGGAGCAGAAGCCG
This sequence comes from Clostridia bacterium, assembly GCA_017620395.1. Classification (NCBI taxonomy): domain Bacteria; kingdom Bacillati; phylum Bacillota; class Clostridia; species Clostridia bacterium. Next base: position 46,808 of record JAFZQJ010000034.1, read on the forward strand.
TAATCGAAAAAATACTGGCGAGAGCTTCAGCCGAAGCGGACAAGATAAAGTCCGCGGGCAAAGCCGACGCGGATAAGCGCTCCGCCGAAGCGGAGGCCGCCGCGGAAGCCGAGAAAGAAGCGATCCTCACGCGCGGCAGGGCCGAAGCGGACGCGATAAGATACCGCGAGAAGCTGAAGGCCGAGCTTGACGTGCGCAAAAACACGCTCGCCGAAAAACGCGCCCTGCTCGACAGGGTGTATTCCGGCGTACGCGAAAAGCTCGCGTCGCTGCCGGACGGCGAAAAAGCGGAGCTTTACGCGAAGCTCGCCGCGTCCTTCGGTATGACCGAAAACGTCAAGGTCTACGCCTCCGCCGATATGAAGGCGTTTGCCGAGGCGAACGCCGCCCGCTGGGGCGGCGCCTACGCCGGCGAGATAAAGGGGAGCGGCGGCGTGCTGCTTTCCGGCGAACGCTGCGACGCGGATCTTTCGCTCGACGCGATCGTCGCCGACCTGCGCGAGCGCACCGAGAGCGACGCCGCGCGCATACTCTTCGGAGAATAACTGATTTCAACTGCCGCCGAGGCGGCGGAACGGGAGAAAAATGGCTGATAACTTCGGTATAAAAAGCGGCTACCCGTACGCGGTAGGACGCGTCAGAGCGATGGAGGATTCCGTCTTTTCCCGCGAGCAGTATTCACGGCTGATCGCGGCGGAGAAGGACGGACGCCTTCGCGTACTCGCCGAAACCGGCTACGGAGCGGGAGCGGAAAAGCAGGAGCTCGAGCCGATGATCGACGCGGAGCTTCGCGGCGTTCACGAACTGATGAACGAGATCGCGCCCGAGCCGGAGCTGACCGACCTTTTCTTTCACGAATACGACGCGCACAATCTGAAAGCGCTGCTCAAAGCGCGCATCGTCGGCGCGGACGCGGACGGCATACTGCTCTCCTGCGGCGTCTTCGACGTCGAGGTGCTGAAGGTATGCGTTTCCGCGGATGAATACTCCATGCTCGGCGCGGCGTTCGAGCCGCTCGAGAAGCTCGAGGGCGTGACAGATCCCGGCGAGATAAGCCGCGCGGTCGACTCCGCCGTATACGCGCATATCTTCGCGACGCTGAAGAAGCGCAAGGCGCCCGCGCTCGAGGAGTTCTTCAAGCTGAAGGCGGGCTTCACAAACGCGCTGACGCGCATGCGCGGCAGGGCGCTCGGCCTTTCGGAAGAGGCCGTCGCGAAGCTGCTCATCGCCGGCGGCTTCGAGGAGCCGGCGGCGGAAGGCGGCGCACGCGAGTTCGAGCGCGCCTGCTCGCAGAAGCTCAACGCCTGTCTGCGCGATTCCCGCTCCGATCCGTTCGGGCCGGCCGCGCTCGGCAGCTATGTCAACGACAAACAGAACGAAGCGCGCAATATCAGGATTATCTTCGCCGGAGGCGGCGAGGACGATATCGACTTTTAACGGGAGGTAAGCGATGGACGCCGAAAGAACGAAAATTGCCGCTGTTGGCGACCTTGCCTCCGTGCTGCTTTTCAACGCGCTCGGCATAACCGCCGTCGGCGCGGATACTCCGCAGGACGCGGAGCGCGAGATAACGCGGCTCGTTTCCGAGGGGTATTCCGTCATATTCGTGACGGAAAAGACCGCCGCGGGCGTGCCCGAGCTTATCAGTAAGTATAAATCGCAAACCTTCCCCGCGATCATCCCGATCCCCGACAAGGACGGCAGCGACGGCAGCGGCCTTCGCGCCATTCAGGCGAACGTGGAGAAAGCGGTCGGAAAGAACATATTTTGAGGTGGCAGGATGAACGAACTTGAACACGGCACCATAATCAAAGTAGCGGGCCCGCTTATCGTAGCGTCCGGCATGAGAAACTGCCAGATGTACGACGTCGTGCGCGTCAGCGAAAAGAAGCTCATCGGCGAAATAATCGAGCTGCGCGGCGACCGCGCCTCGATACAGGTATACGAGGAGACCGCGGGGCTCGGCCCCGGCGAGCCCGTGTACTTCACCGGCGAGCCGCTTTCCGTCGAGCTCGCGCCCGGACTCATCGAGGGCATCTACGACGGCATCCAGCGTCCGCTCGAGGTCATATATAAGCTCACCGGCGACAGGATTCAGCGCGGCACGAGCGTCGACGTTCTCGACCGCGAGCGCAGGTGGAACTTTGTTCCCGCCGCTAAGGTCGGCGAAACGCTGACCGGCGGCGACGTGCTCGGCACGGTCGTCGAGACCGCGGCGGTCACGCAGAAGATAATGGTCCCGCCGAACGTCAGCGGCGAACTGACCTGGCTCCGCGAAGCGGGCGAAGCGACCGTCACCGACGTCGTAGCGAAGATACGCACCGCCGACGGCGAAGAGAAGGAGCTTACGATGCTCCAGCGCTGGCCCGTCCGCGTGCGCCGTCCCTACGCGAGCAAGCTGACGCCCAACGAGCCTATGGTGACCGGACAGCGCGTCATCGACACCCTCTTCCCGATAGCGAAGGGCGGCATCGCGGCGATCCCCGGCCCCTTCGGCTCCGGCAAGACCGTCGTCCAGCACCAGCTCGCGAAGTGGGCGGACGCCGACATCATCGTCTACATCGGCTGCGGCGAACGCGGCAACGAAATGACCGACGTTCTCAAGGAGTTCCCCGAGCTGAACGACCCGCGCACGGGGCTGCCGATAATGAAGCGCACGGTGCTTATCGCCAACACCTCCGATATGCCCGTCGCGGCGCGCGAAGCGTCGATCTACACCGGAATAACGATCGCGGAATACTTCCGCGACATGGGATATAAAGTAGCCATAATGGCGGATTCCACCTCGCGCTGGGCGGAAGCGCTGCGCGAGATGTCCGGCCGTCTTGAAGAAATGCCCGGCGAAGAGGGCTACCCCGCGTACCTCTCCTCGCGCCTTGCGGAGTTCTACGAACGCGCCGGATTCGTCCGCTGCATCGGCAAAGAAGAACGCTACGGAGCGATAAGCGCGATCGGCGCGGTTTCGCCTCCCGGCGGCGACATTTCCGAGCCTGTCTCGCAGGCGACTCTGCGTATAGTCAAGGTCTTCTGGTGCCTGAGCGCGCAGCTCGCTTACAAGCGCCATTTCCCCGCGATAGACTGGCTGCGCAGCTACTCGCTCTATAACGACAACGTCCACGCCTACTTCGACAAGGCGGTAGCGCAGGACTGGTCGAAGAACGTGGCGCAGGCCGTCTCGCTGCTTCAGCAGGAGTCCGAGCTGGACGAGGTCGTCCGCCTCGTCGGCGTCGACGCGCTGGGCGAGAAGGACCGCCTGACGCTCGAATGCGCGCGCTCCATCCGCGAGGACTTTCTGCATCAGAACGCCTTCCACGAGGTCGACACCTTCACCTCGCCGAAGAAGCAGCACGATATCCTCGCGATGATCCTGCTCTGGTACGAGCTGGGGCTTCGCGCGCTTGAGAACGGAGTATCCTTTGCCCGTATAACGTCCATGGCGTGCCTGGACGACATCGGCAGGATGAAGTACGTGCGCGAAAGCGAATGGGAACAGACCGCCGCGGAGGCCGAGAAGGGGCTTCGCCGCGAATTCGCGGAATTGAGATAGCGCGGAACGGAGGAAGTTATGCAGAAGGAATACAAGACCATAACCGAGGTCGTCGGGCCGATAATGGTCGTTGAGGGCGTCGAAGGCGTCAAATACGACGAGCTCGTCCACATCAAGCAGGCGGACGGGAATATCCGCGTCGGCAAGGTGCTTGAAATCGACGGCGACAGAGCGATGGTGCAGCTTTTCGAGAGCTCGCAGGGGCTCCGCGTCGCGGAGAGCAAGGCGAAGTTCCTCGGCCACGGCACGACGCTTTCCGTCAGCCGCGATATGCTCGGCAGAGTTTTCGACGGCATGGGGCGCTCCATCGACGACGGCCCCGAGATAATCCCCGAGAAGAAACTCGACATAAACGGCTCGCCCATGAACCCCGCGGCTCGCGACTATCCGGCGGAGTTCATACAGACCGGCATCTCCGCGATCGACGGGCTGAACACCCTCGTCCGCGGGCAGAAACTGCCCATCTTCAGCGGAAGCGGCCTGCCTCACGCGAAGATCGCGGCGCAGATCGCCCGTCAGGGCAAGGTGCTCGGCAGCAACGAGAAGTTCGCCGTCGTCTTCGCCGCCATCGGCATCACGTTCGAGGAGGCGCAGTTCTTCATCGACGACTTCCGCCGCACCGGTTCTATCGAGCGCTCGGTGCTCTTCATGAACCTCGCCAACGACCCGGCGGTCGAGCGTATCGCGACTCCGCGAATGGCGATAACCTGCGCGGAATACCTCGCCTACGAGCTCGGTATGCACGTGCTCGTCATAATGACCGACATAACCAACTACGCGGAAGCGCTCCGCGAGGTTTCCGCCGCGCGCAAGGAAGTTCCCGGCCGCCGCGGCTACCCCGGCTATCTCTACACCGACCTCGCGTCGATGTACGAAAGAGCTGGCAGGATCAACGGCAACAAGGGCTCGATCACCCAGATCCCGATCCTGACAATGCCGGAGGACGACAAGACCCACCCGATCCCCGATCTTACGGGCTACATCACGGAGGGGCAGATCATCCTCTCGCGCGAGCTTTACTACAACGGCGTTACGCCGCCCATCGACGTCCTGCCTTCCCTCAGCCGACTCAAAGACAAGGGCATCGGCAAGGGCAAGACCCGCGAGGACCACGCGGACACGATGAATCAGCTCTTCTCCGCCTACGCCCGCGGCAAGGACGCGAAGGAGCTGGCGGTCATCCTCGGCGAATCCGCGCTTTCCGAAATGGATAAGCTTTACGCGAAGTTCGCCGTCGAGTTCGAGAAGCGCTACGTTTCGCAGGGCTACGAAACCGACCGCAGCATAGAAGAAACGCTGGATATCGGCTGGGAGCTGCTCGGCATCCTGCCGCGCACCGAGCTGAAGCGTATCCGCACCGAATACCTCGATAAATACTATCACGAAGCGAAAAACTGATTAACGGAGACCTGAAATGGCGAAGCTGATAAATCCCACGCGGATGGAGCTGAACAAGTACAAAAGGCGTGTCAAGACCGCTGTCAGGGGGCATAAGCTCCTGAAAGACAAGCAGGACGAAATGGCGCGTCAGTTCATGCTGCACATAAAGCGGAATATGGAGCTTCGCCGCAAGGTCGAGGAAAAACTCGCGAAGGTCATGGCGGAGTCCTCCTCCGCGGCGGCCCGCATGGGCAGCAGCGCGGTGCGCGAGGCGCTGCTCGTGCCGGCGCGTTCAGCGAAGGTGTCGCTGACCGTCAAGAACATAATGAGCGTCAACGTCCCGTCCCTCCGCTACGAGGGCGGCGACGAGGAAACGCAGCTGCCTTACGGCTTCGCGTTCTCCTCCGGCGCGCTGGACGGCGCGGTCATGACGCTCGCGGACCTGCTTCCGGACCTCATCGAGCTTGCGGGCGTGGAAAAGACCTGCGATATGCTCGCCGAGGAGATGGAGAAGACCCGCCGCCGCGTCAACGCGCTCGAGTTCGTCATGATCCCCGAAATGAACGAAGCCATCAAGTATATCTCCATGAAGCTCGAAGACAACGAGCGCAGCAACATCACCCGCCTGATGAAGATCAAAGACCAGAAGCTCAAAAAAGAATCGGCAGGGAAATAAGGAGAGAAGAGATAGAGTGAAAAGAATAACTGCAATCATAATGTGCGTTGTATTTTTGATGTCGGTCGGTGTCTTGAATGTGAGCGCATCATATATTGATGAGCGTTGGCAATGGTCAAATGACGTTCAACAGGAACGTTGTACATATCGTGTTTGGCATGAGGCGTACGAAAGACTTGGTATAAGCTTACCGGACACGTGGGGGAATGCTGCTACTTGGTATGATAATGCGCCATATGACGGATATCCAGTTGATAATAACCCATCTGCAAATTCTATTGCTTGCTGGGATGATGGGGGTTGGGGACATGTCGCATATGTAACAAGCGTTGATTCGGAGTGGGTTTATTATAGACATGCGGGGTTTGACCCCAGTGATAGGTATACTGGCTATTGGTACAATGACGATAAAAGAAGAATAGACAATATGGGATGGGATTTCGAGGGATATATTCACCTCACCTCTTTAGATCTCGGCTCTGATTTCTACGCGTTCATAATCAAGCAGGATTCGTGGAAGCACCTTGCGGCCGAAAACGGCAATGTTCAGTTACCGTCGACCGGAAATAACAGCTCCGATCCAAAGCAGATATGGCACTTTATCAGGATGTCTGACGGCTCTTACAAAATCGTCAACGAGTTTTACGATATGTGTATGGATGCGGCGAATTTCGGCACAAGCAACGGTACCAACGTCGGATTGTGTACGAGCAACGATTCTACCGCGCAAAGATGGTTCATTTCAACTATGGGCAACGGATACGCGCTTTCGCCGGCATATACGAGTATGGTTATAGACGTCACCGGCGGCGTGAACGATCCCGGTACCAATGTGCAGCTTTGGCAGTCCGGAAACACGTCGGCTCAGGCTTTTTCGATATACAAACTCACGGAGGACGGCGTTACCTATTCCAAGCCCGCGAAGCCGTCCGCGGTGACGGTGAACGCTTCGGTTTCCGCCAATAAGGTTTTGAGTATCTCGTGGAGTCAGTCGCCTCTGAAGGGATCGTTTGACGCGCGCGCATACGACGTTTATATCTATAAAGACAGCGCGAGCAGCACGCCGATCCATACAAAAATGAGTTTGAGCGCCACTTCATATACATACAGCCTCCCTTCTGAAGGAACGTATTACGTTAAGGTTGCCGCCGTCAACACGAAGTATTACGGTTGGTATACGTTCTCCTCGACGGTAAAGGTGGAAACGAAGAGCGACTTGCTAGGAGATATGGACGGCGACGCTTCTATAACCGTTTCGGACGCGCTCGCCGCGCTGAGGATTGCCGCAAGGCTTGCGAGCGCCACGAGCAGCGTGAAGAAGATAGCCGACGTGGATTTCGACGGAACGATAACGGTTTCCGACGCGCTTGCGATACTGCGCGTCGCCGCGAGGCTTGCCGGTACGAAGACGCTCACCGTACAGTCGCTGAGCAGCTGTACGCTGTATCCCGAATGCTATAAGAACTATGCCGTTTCTTCCAACTATACGGACGCCCGCGTCGAGTGGTTGAGCAGCGACGCGTCCGTCGCAACCGTCGGCAGCAACGGCAAGGTAACGGCTAAAAGCGCCGGAACGGCGACGATAACCGCAAAGGTTTCCGTTATCGGTCAGCAGAAATCCGTTTCGTATACCGTCACGGTCAAGAACCCGAGCGTTGTTTTGGCGCCTGCTTCTCAGAGCACGTCTTATGACGCGTATTCTAACAACAGAGTCATTATCAGCGGTCATATCGCTTACAAGTGCCCGCTTCCTTCCGTGACGACGGACGTCAACGAGGCATATTGCGGCGACAGCCGCGTGAGCACTTCAAGTATTACAAAGGAGATAACGTCCGGTGATGGTAAGTTCAGCGGCGAATACTTCTATTCGTATCAGCCCGGCACGATAAAGATCAAGTATTCATTCTCCGTCGCCGGCAAGACTTACAGCAGCACTTATACCTGCAACCTCACGCTGACGCGCACCAATCCGGATATGGGGCAGTATATAAGAAGCTCGACTTCGACGTCTTCGACGAATCTGGGTATGGTACCCGCGAATACGACTTATGTGATAACGCAGGTCGCGGTCACCGGAACGGTAGGAGAGTCGGGATGCCAGGTCTGGGGATACACGACCTATGGCGGCGTATCCGGATGGACTTTGATCGAGTATTGGCAGTAAGTGATACCGAATAGTTTAACAACAAACGCCTCCCGAGCGGGAGGCGTTTTTATATATCGAGATGCGTTTCTATGTGCCGCAGGGGATCGGCGAAGGCGGGCGGGATATACTCGCTCTTCTTGCGCAGCAGCAGCGAAGCCGGCGTTATCGCGCCCTTGCCGAAGCGGCTGCGGACGCCGTCCGCGGCGCGCTCGAGCGTCTCGGCGCGTTCGTGCCGTCGGAAGCCGCCGCCGAAGTCGAGCTGCGCGGGGAACTTCTCGTCGCAGAGGTTTATCGCCGTCAGCGTCACCGCGCGTACGGGGCAGCGCCAGTCGTACCGCTCGCGGAAGAGGCGGAAGCCCGCCTCCGCGAGTTCGCAGGCGCAGGAGGTCGGGTAGCGCGTCGCGGTTTGGTACTGCTCAAAGGCGAGCATGCTGTCCCGCACGCGCACGGAAACTCCGCGCGCCGCGAGCCCGTTCTGCCGCAGCCGCCTGCCGACGTCCTGCGCCAGATGCAGCAGCATAAGCCGGACCTCCGCGTTATCCTTCATATCCGCCGGCGGCGTCTGCCCGTGCCCGACGCTCTTTATCGGGCTGACGTACCCGATCGGCATGACGGGGGAGAGGTCGAGTCCGTTGGCGTACTGCCAGAGCGTCAGCCCCGCCTTGCCGAAGGCGCGCTGAAGGAAGTCGGGGTTCGTCCGCGCGAGGTCGCCTATCGTGTGGATGCAGTAGCGTTCGAGCTGCGCGCGGCTGCTGCGCCCGACGCCGAACAGATCCGCCGCGGGAAGCGGCCATATCTTTTCGCGGAAGTCGCGCCCGATCTCCGTCGTCGCGTCAGGCTTCTTCATATCCGAGCCGAGCTTCGCGAAGATCTTGTTGAAGCTGACGCCGACGGAGATGGTCAGCCCGACCTCCTCGCGCATACGCCGCCGCAGCTCGTCCGCGATGGCGCGTCCGTCGCCGAAAAGCAGTCTGCTCGCGCTGACGTCGAGCCAGCATTCGTCCATGCCGAAGGGCTCGACGAGGTCGGTGTATTCGGCGTAAAGCTCCCGCGCCGCGCGCGAGAAGCGCGCGTATTCGCCGTAGTGAGGCGAAACGATGACGAGCTGCGGGCATTTCTTCTGCGCCTGCCATATCGCCTCCGCCGTCGCCACGCCGAAGCGCTTTGCCTCCTCCGATTTTGCCAACACGATCCCGTGGCGGTCCTCCTTCGAGCCGCAGACGGCGATCGGCAGCCCTTTCAGCGACGGGTCGAGCACCGCCTCGATAGAGGCGAAGCAGTTGTTTATGTCGCAGTGCAGTATCGTCCTGTCCACGCGCAGCCCTCCTTTCCGCGAAAACGCGTCCGCTTTCCGCCGCCGCTTCCGCAAAAACGGCGTCAGCAAACAAGCCTTCGCCGTCTGTCCGGAAATTCGTGAAGTTTTTTCAAAAACCCCTTGACAAATGGTGAAAGTCATTGTAATATAATGGTGAAACTTGTTTCACCAACGCTCTGTACCTATTATTTTAGGTGAAACTAAGTTCATTGTCAAGTGAAAGATGATGAAATTACTTTCATATTTTTGCCGTTTTTATACGGGGGAGGAAACGAAATGCTTTTCGGAGAGAAACTCAGGGAGCTGCGCAAAAAGGAAGGGCTGACGCAGGAGGCGCTCGCCGCCGAGATCGACGTTACCAAGCGCACGCTCATCAACTACGAGAGCGGCCGCTGCTACCCGAAGCAGGCGGAGATTGTCATGCGTCTTGCGAAGCGCTTTTCCGTCAGCGCGGACTATCTCATGAGCGAGGCAGACGAGTTCGTCGCGCAGGCGCACGCCCGCGGCGGCGCGCGCGGCATGGCGCAGGCGAAGGAGCTTGTCGCGGAGGTCAGCGGACTTTTCGCGGGCGGGGAGCTCGCGGACGAGGACAAGGACGCTGTCCTGCGCGCGATAATCGACGCCTACTGGGACGCGAAAAACGATAACAGGAAATACGCGAGGTCGTGATCCACAATGAGCTATATCGAGTTGGAAGCGGAGGCGCTTGCGGCGAAATACGGCACGCGCGATCCCTTCGAGATAGCGCGTCAGGAGGGGATAGCGGTCTATTTCCGCAATGACTTCACCAAGCTCAAGGGTATGTATAAAGTTATCCTTCGCCGCCGCTGCGTCTTCATCAACGCCGGACTGCCGCAGGAGGAGATGCGCTATATCTGCGCGCACGAGCTGGGGCACGACAAGCTCCACCGCGCCGCGACCGCGAAAGCGGGACTCTGCGACTTCGTGATGTTCGACGTGAAAAACAAGCTGGAGTACGAGGCGAATCTTTTCGCCGCGCACCTGCTCATAGACGACCGGCAGGTCTCCCACGCCGCCGTGAACGGCATGACGGCGCAGGAACTGGCGGCCGCGCTCGGCGTACCCGAAACGCTCGTCACGATAAAGGCGGCGAACTACGAGAAACGCCGTCAGCATCACGCGCCGCGCGAGCTGAAAAATCCGCTGTATTGACGGCGTTATTGTGAGGAGCGCAGTCTTTCTTGGCTCCCTCTGAGGAGGGAGCTGTCGAGGGCGGCGGTAAGCCGTCCGAGACTGAGGGAGAGATAACGTCGATTTGCGATTTGCCGGGAGTCTGTTCCGAAGACGGCGAATTATCTTATGTGTACTTATCCCTCATCTCCGTCGCGGCGCTTATACATAAGGAGGGCTGTCGTTATCTCTCCCTCCGTCTTGCCTCGGCTTAAGCCTCGGCAATCCACCTCCCTCCTCAGAGGGAGGCAAGAACATACTTCTGAACTCTACACTCAAAAACGGAAGGAACGCGTTCCTTCCGTTTTTCGTTCTAATCCGGACTTGCCCTCAATAGAATGTAGCACAAGCTGTTGAAAGGGTGAGAACCGTGAAAAAGAGCATATTATCGCATATCGGCGTCGGCACGGTGCGCGTCGCCGCCGCGGCGCTGATAACGGCCGTGCTGCTCGCGCTGCGGCTCGTCGGCGCGGATACGTCGCCGGTGAAACGCGAGATCGCCTCCGGCGGAAGCGCGATGGGGGTGGTGAGGTACGTTGTCGGCAAGTATAACGAGTTCACGGCGTAGCGCGCTGCGCTTCGACGTCGGCGTGCCGTTCCTGCTTTCGCTCGGCGCGCTGATGTTCGTCAGCGGCGGGCTCGCCGTCTGGGCGGCGCTCGCCGCGCTCACGCACGAAGCGGCGCATCTGCTCGCGATATACGCCTGCGGTTTTCGCGTGCGGCGCGTCTCGCTCCACGGCGGAGGCGTGCGTATGGAGCTGAACTCCGAGCCGCCGAAGGGGAAAGCGGCGCTGATCCTGGCGTCCGGATGCTTCGGCAACCTGCTCGCCGCCGGCGCGGTAAAGGCGTTCGGCGGCGCGTCGCTGCGCGCTTATATCTTCTTCGGCGCGAACCTGCTTCTGTGCCTGCTGAATATCCTGCCGCACTCCTCGCTTGACGGCGGCAAGCTGCTCCGCCTCGCGCTCGGCGAAAGGGGGAGCGCGGCGAAAGTCGCGTTCTGCGCGGACGTCGCCGTGACCTTCCTGCTGACGGCGGCGGGCGCGATGATCTTTCTCAAATGCGGCAAAAACCCGACCGCGCTGCTGCTCGGGCTCTGCCTTGTCGCGAAATTGCCGGTTTTCGGCAAAAAAAGCTATTGAATTCCGCGCCGATTGTGCTATAATGTCAATTAGTATATTATGGGCGGAGATGTGTTATGAAAGTCAACGCTAATTTCCAGAAAATGAAACCGAGCTACCTCTTTTCCGAGATAGCGAAACGCACCGCGGAGTTCCGCGCGCAGGAGCCGGATAAGGATATAATCCGCCTCGGCATCGGCGACGTGACGCGTCCGCTTTGCCCCGCCGTCGTTGAAGCGGGCAAGAAGGCGGCGGACGAAATGGGCCGCGTCGAGACCTTCCGCGGCTACGCGCCGGACGGCGGCTATCCCTTCATACGCGAAGCCGTCAGCCGCTACTACGCGCGTCGCGGAGTTGAGATCGCTCCCGACGAGATTTTCGTCTCCGACGGCGCGAAGTGCGACGTGGGCAACATCCTCGATATCTTCGCCGCGGGCGTGACCGCGCTGATCCCCGACCCCGTCTATCCCGTCTACGTCGACACAAACATCATGGCGGGCAACAACATCATATACGTAAACGGCAGCGCGGAGAACGGCTTCCTGCCCGTTCCGGACGAAAGCACGCCTCCGGCCGACCTCATCTATCTCTGCTCGCCGAATAACCCGACCGGCGCGGTCTATGACGCCGGACAGCTCGCGAAGTGGATCGCCTACGCGCGAAACTGCGGCGGCGTGATACTTTTCGACGCCGCTTACGAGGGCTTCGTCGAAGGCGGCCTTCCGCACAGCATCTTCGAGATCGAAGGCGCGAGAGAGTGCGCGATCGAGTTCTGCAGCCTCTCAAAGACCGCCGGCTTCACCGGCACGCGCTGCGCCTACACTGTCGTGCCGAAGGAGCTGAACGCCGACGGCGTGAGCCTTAACGCCCTCTGGGCGAGGCGCACCGCGACGAAGTTCAACGGCGTTTCCTACGTCATACAGCGTATGGCGGAGGCGGCGTTGAGCGATGAGGGGCTCGCGGAAATCAAGGAAAACCTCAATTATTACAAAGAGAACGCACGCATGATATCCGCCGCGCTCGACGAGCTCGGCATCGAATACACGGGCGGCAAAAACTCGCCTTACATCTGGCTTAAATGCCCGAACGGCATGGGCTCGTGGGAGTTCTTCGACCTGCTGCTGAAAAAAGCGGGCGTGGTCGGAACGCCTGGCGCCGGCTTCGGCGTCAACGGCGAGGGCTTCTTCCGTCTGACCGCGTTCGGAGACAGAGAACGCACGGCGGAGGCCGTCGAGAGAATAAAGAGAACCGTCAGGGAGGAAATATAAATGAAACATACCGATCTTTGCGATATCCACAAGAGTTATAAAGAGCTCATCGGGACCGAAATGACCGTCTGCGGCTGGATAAAATCCATCCGCGACTCAAAGCAGGTCTGCTTCGTCGAGCTCAACGACGGCACCTGCATGAAAAACCTGCAGGTAGTCATCGACAAGGCGACCTTTGCCGACGTCGACAAGGTGCTCAGGCAGAACACCGGCGCGTCCCTCGCCGTCCACGGCAAGCTCGTCGAATCCATCAACCCGAAGCAGCCCTTCGAGCTTCACCCCGACAGCGTCGAAGTCCTCGGCGAAGTGCCGGAGGACTACCCGCTGCAGAAGAAGGCGCATTCGCTCGAGTTCCTGCGCACGATCCCGCATCTGCGCGGCAGGACCAACACCTTCGCGGCGATGTTCCGCATCCGTTCGCAGCTCGCGGCGGCGATCCACGAATTCTTCAGGGGCAGGAACTTCACCTACGTCCACACCCCGATAATCACCGGCAGCGACTGCGAGGGCGCGGGCGAGATCTTCCACGTCACCACCCACGTCTTCGGCGAGGACATCAAGAGCGCCGAAGAATACGCCGCCACCGACTTCTTCAAGCGCACCGCCGGTCTGACCGTTTCCGGTCAGCTGGAGGGCGAAGCGATGGCGCTTTCGCTCAGCAAGATCTACACCTTCGGCCCGACCTTCCGCGCCGAGAACTCGAACACGCCGCGCCACGCCGCGGAGTTCTGGCAGATCGAGCCGGAAGTCGCGTTCGCCGATCTGTTCGACATCATCGAGCTCGCCACCGCGATGATAAAGCACATTACCAACAGCGTGCTCGTCAACTGCCCCGAGGAGATCGACTTCTTCGAGCGCTTCTATGAGAAGGGCCTGAAGGACAAGCTCCTCAACATCGTCAACTCCGAGTTCGCCGTCGTGGAATACACCGAGGCGATCGAGCTTCTCAAGAAGTCCGGAAAGCAGTTTGACTACCCCGTCGAGTGGGGGCTTGACCTGCAGACCGAGCACGAGCGCTATTTGACCGACGAGGTCTATAAGCGCCCCGTCTTCGTCATCAACTACCCGAAGGACATCAAGTCCTTCTATATGAAGCTCAACCCGGACGGCAAGACCGTCGCGGCGACCGACCTGCTCGTTCCGGGCGTCGGAGAGATCATCGGCGCGAGCCAGAGGGAAGACAACTACGACCTGCTGATGAAGCAGATAACCGACCGCAAGATGACGATGGACGACTACGTCTGGTACACCGACCTGCGCCGCTTCGGCTCCGTGCCGCACGCGGGCTACGGTCTCGGTTTCGAGCGTATGCTTATGTACATCACCGGCATCGGCAACATCCGCGACACGATTCCCTTCCCGAGAGCGAAGAACCTGCTTGCGTAAAACTATGGCGAACAGAGTTTACAACACGCGCCAGCGCGAATCGGTGCTTGCCTGCATGAAGGAGAGCGCCGGCGGACATATGACCGCGCAGCAGGTTACCGACCTGCTCCGCGCGCGCGGCGAAAAGATCGGGCTGACGACCGTCTACCGCTGCCTTGACCGGCTGGTGGGGGAGGGCGTCCTCGTGAAGTACGCCGCCGCCGACGGCGAAAGCGCCTGCTTCCGTCTCGCCGAGTGCGGAAGCGAGAACTGCTTCCACATGAAGTGTGAGAACTGCGGCGCGTTCTTCCATATGACCTGCGACCACCTTTCCGAGCTTGCGGAACACATCTACGGCGAGCACGACTTCACCGTCGACCCGTACAAGACGGTTTTCTACGGTATCTGCGGCGAGTGCAAACGCCGTCAGGAAGACAAATAATCGCATATCAGCTTAAAAACGGGAGCCGCGCTTCGAGAGCCGCTGCTCCCGTTTTCGCATATAACGACGATGGCGTACCGCGGGCTTTCGGCGGGGTAAAATCCGGCGAACCACGCGTTGTTCACGCGCGTTCCGTCTTCGGAAAAACTGCCCGTCTGCGCGGTCGCGGTCTTGCCGCCCGCGCCTCCGGCCTTCGGTTTCGCCGCCGCGCCGGTGCCGTTCTCGACCGCGTTGACCATAAGCTTCCGCAGCCGCTCCGCGACCTCGGCGCTTACAACGCGCACCGGCTCGGCGGAGTCGAACGCCTCGACGACGTCGCCCGATTCGTCGCGTATCGCGGTAACGAGCCGCGGAGTCGGGCGCAGTCCGCCGTTCGCAGCGACCGAAACCATCACCGCGGCCTGTACGGGCGTAACCATGAGATCGCCCTGCCCGATTGAGAAGTTCGCGACCGCGGCGGAAGCGGCGAGCGAGCTCTTTTCAGTCAGCCGGCCAGCGTCCGTGACCATGCCGTCGGCGAGGCGGTAGGCGCGTCCGATCCCGAAACGCGCCGCCGCGTCGTAAAGGCCGTCCGCGCCGACGTTGAGCGCCGCTTTTATGAAGTAGGGGTTGCAGCTGCCGGCGAAGGCGGCGGCGAGCCCCACGCGCCCGTGGCCGTCGTCCTTGTGGCAGCTGACGTCCCTGCCGCCGACGTGGATATATCCGCGGCAGGTGTAAACGAAGCCGTCCAGCCCCGCCTCGATTATCGAAGCGGCGGTGACGATCTTGAAGGCGCTGCCGACGCTGAACGCCGCGAAGGCGCGGTTGAGCAGGGGAGCGTCCGCGTCGGTCAAACTCTCCGCGACGCCGTTCGGGTCGTAGTCGGGGAAGGATTCGCAGGCGAGCAGGTCGCCGTTGCTTACGTCCATGACGACGACGGCGCCGCGCCGATTGCCCTCTACGGAACAGAACGCCGCCCGCGCCATCAGCGAGAGATTTTTGTCGATCGTCAGCGCGACCGCACTCCTGCCGCCGTCGCCGCCGCGCGAAACCGCCGCGCCGGTCAGCTCGCGCCCCCGCGCGCTGACGGTCACGGAAGCGTTGACGCTCCCGCCGCCGGAGAGCACGCCGTCGAACGCCCGCTCGACGCCGGAAACGCCCTTTCCGTCGCCGTTGACGTAGCCGACGATGTGCGCCGCCACGCCGTCGGAGGGGAAGCGGCGCGGGACCTCGAGCAGCGCGACGTTTTCGAGCCGCAGATCGCGGTCGCTGACCTTGAAGGCGAACGGCATCCCCGACTCCGCCGCCTTCGTAACGCGCTCGGGCGAAACGTCCGCCGCCTCCGCCAGACGCTTCACGGCGTATTCGCTTTTCAGCGGCGGCACGCATACGGCGTAAACGTCGCTTTCGCCGTCGACGAGCGACGCGCCGTTGCGGTCGAGGATATCCCCGCGCTGCTCCGTCAGTTTCACCGAATACCGCCGCCCCGTCGAGAGCACCGCGAGCCCGTCGTCTCCGCGCATGACGAAAAAGACCCGCACCGTGAGCGCGGTGAAGATCAGTATCAGCGCGGCGTAAAACTTCAGCGTCCGTTTCTTCATAAAAATATTTTGCCCGTTTTACTCAAGAGTATTGAAAAAAACGCGCCGATGGTGTAAAATAACGGGTGAAAGAAAAACGAAAGGAAGTATTATAAATGGAAAGAACAGTACTTATCGAATCCTCCGCCCGCCACGTCCATCTGACGCAGGAGCACGTTGAGATCCTTTTCGGCAAGGGAGCCGAGCTCACATTTAAGAAGGAGCTTTCCCAGCCCGGTCAGTTCCAGTCCGAGCAGCGCGTCGACCTCGTCGGGCCGAAGAATACGCTCAAGAATATATCCATCCTCGGACCCGTCCGCAAGGCGACGCAGGTCGAGCTTTCCTGCACCGACGCCAGAGCGCTCGGCATCAAGGTGCCCGTCCGTGAGTCCGGCGACATCGCCGGCAGCGCGCCCGTGACCATCGTCGGACCCGAAGGCAGCATCGACATCCCCGAAGGCGCGATCGCCGCGAAGCGCCATATCCATCTGACTCCCGCGGATGCCGAAGAGTTCGGCGTGACCAACGGCCAGATCGTCAGCGTCAAGACCGAAGGTGAGCGCGGACTCGTTTTCGACAACGTCGTCGTGCGCGTCAGCCCGAACTTCAAGAAGGCGATGCACATCGACACCGACGAAGCCAACGCCATGGGCTACGCCGGCGAGACCTACGGCGTGATCGTGGGATAAACGGGATAAGCATAAAAAGTGACGCGCCAATTGGCGCGTCACTTTTTATGTAGAACTGAATAATTAGACAATGAGTGAAGCTTAGACTACTTGCCGCATTTCACAACGGTATCAATTAGGCAATCAAGCGTTGTATAATAGTATTTATTATCTTTTGGCGAATTATCGTAAAACTCGTTTAGCATAAACCCGTATAGATCTTCTAGTTGTATGTCCGTCGGCTCTAATCGGAAGTTTCCGATTGAATGATTCATTATTGCTATCGGGATATTTATTTTTTTAATATAGCATAGAAATCTTACTCTATGTAGTTTGTGATTTTGTTTTCCATAAAGGATACCTCTGTTTTGAAAGCTTTCACCTATAAGTCGCGGATTTTGGATTTGATTCGGCGTTTTTTATATTTTTTTGCCGCCGGAAATTCCGGCGGCAAAAATACTTGAACTACGCTTTCTCTATCGGCAGCCACAGCTCGATATATCTGGACTGACTTATAGTTTCATCACCGTTTTTATAGTACCAATGTGTCACTTCGATTTCCGGGGCGTCTGCAAGCTGATATCCGGACGACGGCAGCCACTCGCTTACCATTTTTCGGCGAAGTTCCGTAATGGCGTTAGTAGGGTACCGCATCCTCTCGGTCTCGCAGATCACGAACAACTGTTTCGGAACGACGATCTTTTCAAATTCCTTGGCTTTCTCGTCATATCCTAAACCTTTTGCGAGGTTTTCCGTCCACCATTCATCAAGTTGCTGCGCAATGTAGAAATCAAATCCGTCGTCTCCGATATTCGTTATTACGCTGTAACCGTTGTCACGATCGCCGCAGACGCCTTTCAGCAAATACTGGTTGACTCTTGAATGAACGTAGAAATCATGTTCCTGTTCATATCTGTTTTCCGGTGCGCCGGTAAAATGTCTTTTGAACCCGGTCAAAATCATTTCCGGCTTTTCTTCGATCCTGTAGTTCATGGTTGTTCCACCCTCCAAACTGAATTTCAGTACAAGGCGTGAAAAGGAGCGAAGCTTAGCGGATTTGTCACGTGCCTGTGACGGCAGGACGCCGTGAAAGGCTTTGAACGCACGGGCGAAGCTGTCGGGGTTGTCGTAGCCGTATTTCAGCGCGACGTCGATAACCTTTGCGCCGTCCGCCTGCAGTTCGGCGCCAGCAAGCGAAAGACGGCGGTTGCGGATATACTCGCCGAGCGTATAACCGCACAGGATCCCGAACACACGCTGAAAATGGTAAGACGACGAATATGCGACCGCCGCGACCTTTTCATAATCGATCTCGACGGTCAGATTTGCCTCGATGTAGTCAAGCGCCCCCTGCATTCCCGCGACCCAATCCATGTGCATTTCTCCTTTTTCCTTGTCTGTGCCGTCATTTTACCACAGGGAGGGCATACTGTCCCGATTATTTGTGCTGAGAAATGAAGGCTCGTTACAATCCCGAAAGACTTGAAATAAGTTGTCATATTTGCGTATTATACGTATATTAGTATTATATCTTTTTTATATGTATTGTCAAGAACAAATAAGAATAAGAAACGCGCCTTCGGGCGCGTTTCTATATGCTATTTAGCGGTTTTACCTTTTCTTTATATAATCCAGATACCCCTGCAGTATCAGACACGCGGATGCGGTGTCGATGTTGTCCTTGCGCTTCTTGCCTTTGAAGTCGGTGGCGTTCATATACGCCGCGGCGCCGACGGTGGTCAGGCGCTCGTCCCAGAAGTAGACGCTGATGCCGCTGCGCATTTCAAGCTCGAAGGCGAACGCCGCCGCCTTTTCCGCGCGCGGACCGCGCGTGCCGTTCATATTCAGCGGCAGCCCCATGATTATCTGCGCGCAGTTGTTCTCGTGCGCGAAGGCGGATATCCTGTCGATTAGCTTTTCCGGATCGGATTCCTTTATCGTGCCGGCGGGGGAGGCGAGCGTCTTGCTCTCGTCGCTGAGCGCGAGCCCCGTGCGCGCGTCGCCGTAGTCGACGCCGAGCAGACGCGTCGGCGCGGCGGATTCCTTCCACCACGACTGACGCCGGAAGGTCGCCAGCTCGTCCGGCAGGTGCGAAACGTCGCCGTCGAGTACGAACGCGGGCTTCAGATCCTCGTCAAAGTCGATTATGTAGATCGCCGTGTTGTCGCACCAAGGGATCGTGCCGAGCTTCTCGAAGCCGATCCCCTTCAGCGCGCAGAGCATCGCGCGCATCGCGCAGCCGTGCGAAACGACGAGCACGTTTTTGCCTTCGTTCGCGCGTACTATGTCGGTTATCGCGGCGTAGGTGCGGTCGTAGACCTGCTTCATCGTTTCGCCGCCGGGCGCGGCGAAGCGGTGCGGCTCGTTCGTCCAGAGGCGGAAATCCTCCGCGAAGCGGACGGTCAGCTCGGCGTAGGGGACGTTCTCCAGCTCGCCGATGTTCATCTCGATGAGCCGCGGCTCGATACGCAGTTCGAGGTCGCGGTCGCCGATCGCGGCGAGCGCCGTCTGCTTCGCACGCGTGAGCGGGGAGGAGTAGGCGGCGTCGAAGCGGAACTCCGCGCAGCGCTTCTTCAGATATTCAAGCTGTTTTTCGCCGGCCGGCGTGAGCCCTGCGTCGGTATGCCCCTGAAAGCGGCGCTGAATATTGCCCTCCGCCTGCGCGTGGCGAATGAGATAAACGCGTGTGGTCATGTTTGAAGATTCCTTATAAAATGATAATATGGATTTTGCTTTCGGCGGCTTTGCCGAAAACAAAATCCCCGCGGCGCGACAGCGTATTTCAAACCCGCTTATTTGCAGGTGGGTGTCCGCCTCGCTGTTCACGCTCCCTTCTTCCGCTGAAAGCGGGAGGTCTGCAATCCGAGACGAGAGTCGGGTCTCCCTTATTGAAATTGTAGGTTTTAAATGCTGTCGCGTCCGGCGAGGACACTTATATTATACTCGATAAAAACGTCTTCCGCAACAGTTTTTATAAGAAAAGGGGAGGATTATTATTCCTCCTCTTCCTCGTCTTCGTCGAAGCCGCCCTCTTCATAGATGCGTGTGTATTCCATCGCGGCGGCGTCGTATTCGTCTTCGTCCTCGATGAGCGCGAAGGCCTGTTCGCCGTTCTCGTCGGTGACGAGCTTCATCAGCCAGACTTCGCCTTCATCGTCGCAGTCGCAGTCGTCGTCCTCGCAGTCGCAGCCGTCGAGCGAAAGCATCGCGACGTAGCAGTTGCCGCCGACGTCGAAAGTGCCGATGTGCTCCCAGGTGGATTCTTCACCGTTTTCGTCGGTCAATACGATCAGATCGTCAAATTCTTCAGCCATTGTTCTAGCTCCTTTCGTGTCTATGCTGGTATTTTAACACACGCGAACGTAAATTACAAGTGGAAATGAACCGAATTGAAAAATATCGCCGCCGTATTTTTCCGCCGCGGAGTGAATAAATGCCTTCATTTATATATAATATATATCGCGAAAAAACCGCGTAACATAGGCGTTTTCCGGCTCGCGAAAAAAATTTAAAAAAATACGAAAAAAGTTCTTGACAACGGCGTAGGTCGGTGATACAATAGTCAAGCTGCCCCAAAAAAGCAGGTGCTTCGCGGGGCCGGCACGGACCTTGAAAATTAAACAACATTATGACAATTACAAAACCCTTAATTTTTTTGAGAGTACTGTTTACACCGTCCGA
>JAFZQJ010000035.1 GCA_017620395.1 Clostridia bacterium
CAGTTTTGAACGAGATGTTTATCGTTCAGGCAAAACAACAAAACAGCGGTCATACTTGATGTATGGCCGCTGTTTTTTGTGAAGCATGGGCGGGAAACAGCCGTTCAAAACCCGACTTATCCCTAATTTGCGCGCCCTTTAAAGGAGCGGCGTTCGCGTATTTGTTTTGTTTTACATCGTGCCGAAGATACGGTCGCCGGCGTCGCCGAGGCCGGGGACGATGTAGCCGTTCTCGTTGAGCTTCTCGTCGAGGCAGCCGCAGTAGAGCTGAACGTCGGGATGCGCGTCCATCAGGCGCTTGATGCCGACGGGGGCGGCGATGATGGACATGAACTTGATGTGCTTGCAGCCGCGCTGCTTGATGAAGTCGACCGCGGCGCAGGCGCTTCCGCCCGTCGCGAGCATCGGATCGAGCAGGATGACGAGGCGCTTGTCGATGTCCTCGGGCAGCTTGCAGTAATATTCATGGGGCTCAAGAGTCTCGTGATCGCGATAAAGACCGATATGTCCGACCTTCGCGGTGGGCACGAGCGCGTGGATGCCGTTGACCATTCCCAGACCGGCGCGGAGGATGGGGACGATGGCGAGCTTCTTGCCGGCGATGACGGGGGAGACGGTCTTGGTAATGGGCGTCTCGATCTCGATCTTTTCGGTGGGCAGGTCGCGGAGCGCCTCGTAGCCCATAAGTATCGCGATCTCCTCAACGAGCTGACGGAACTGCATATTGCCGGTGTTCACGTCGCGCAGGAGGGTGATTTTGTGCGAGATCAGCGGATGATTGAAGATAGTCGGATTTTCGTGATGCATTTTCTTTTGCCCCTCTCGTGTTTTTTTCATTATAGCACAAGCTTCGACTCAATGCAACAAAATAATGACATAATATTTGCATTTGTCGACAGGGTGTGATAAAATCAAGCGTATAAGGAGTGATAGTATGAAGCTGAAACGTCTCGCCGCTTTGATAACTCTGCTTTGCGTCGCGTTCGCGTTCGCCGCCTGCGGCGCGAAGGAGCCGCTGCCCGCGGATACGTCCGCGTCGTCCGCGGAGCCGTCGGCGCCGAAGCCGGACTCCGTCGTGCGCCTTATGGCGGTGGGGGATAACCTCATCCACAACGTCATTTACAATCAGGCGAAGGAGCGCGGCACCGCGGAGTTGGAATACGATTTCTCCTACGTCTACGAACACGTCAAGCCGATAATTCAGAAGGCGGACGTCGCCTTCATCAATCAGGAGACCGTCCTCGCGGGCAAATACTTCGAGCCGTCGAACTTCCCGCGCTTCTGCACTCCGACGGAGATGGGCGACTGCCTGCTCGACGTCGGCTTCAACGTCTTCAACCACGCGAACAACCACATGCTCGACAAGGGGCGCAAGGGCATCGCCGCCACGCTCGAGTACTGGGATACGCAGGCGGATAAGGATATCTGCGTCTGCGGTATGTATAAGGACGAGGCCGACCTATATTCCTGCCACTATATCGAGAAAAACGGCGTCAAGATCGGCTTCTTCGGCTTCACCGAGCACACCAACGGACTCGTCGCGCCGGACTCCATGACAGAGCGCATCGTCTACGCCGAGGACGAGGCGGTCATCAAGAAGGCGATAGACGTTATGAAGGCGGAATGCGACGTCGTCGCCGTTTCCGCGCACTGGGGCGACGAGAACTACTCCGAGCGCACCAAGACCGCGCTGACGAAGCTCGAGAAGACGCTTTCGCAGAAGCTCGCCGACTGGGGCGTCGACCTGATAATCGGCACGCATCCGCACGTCATCCAGCCGATGAAGTGGCTCGACCGCGCCGACGGCGGAAAGACCTTCTGCGTCTACTCGCTCGGCAACTTCGTCTCCGCGATGAACGGCCCCTGCAATATGCTCGGCGGGCTTGTCGACCTCGATATACGCAAAAACAACAACACCGGCGAGATCTCGATAGAGAATATCTGCTACGTTCCGCTCGTCACGCACTATAACCGCGGAATGAAAAACGTCCGCATATATCCGCTTTCCGAATACACCGAGGAGCTCGCCTCCGCCCACGGCTGCAAGGCGAAGACCTATTCCGGCTTCTCGCTGAAATATCTGAACAAGGTCGTCACCGACAATATCGAAGAGGAGTACCTTTTTGAAAAATGATCGCATTGAAGCGTGCCTGAAAAAGGCGAATTCGCTTCCGCTGACTCCCGGCGTCTACATCATGAAAAACCGCGAGGGAGAAATCATTTACATAGGCAAGGCGAAGAAGCTCCGCAACCGCGTGAGCCAGTATTTCGCGCGCTTCGAAAGCCACACCGGCAAGACGCGCCGCATGGTCGAGAACGTATACGATTTCGACTACATACTGACCACCTCCGAGCTGGAGGCGCTGACGCTCGAATGCTCGCAGATAAAGCAGCACCGCCCGAAGTACAACATCCTGCTTAAAGACGACAAGGGTTTCTGCTTCATTCGGCAGAGCCGGGAGCAGTACCCGCGCTTCACCGTCGTCTATCACAAAAAGGACGACGGCGCGGAGTATTTCGGCCCGTTCATGTCCGCCGGTTCGGCGCGGCAGACGCTGGAGCTCGCGTCAAAGCTGTTCCTGCTGCCGACCTGCACGCGCAAGCTCGAGTACGGGAAGCGCTCGGAGCGCCCCTGCCTCAACTACTTCATAAAGCAGTGCTGCGCGCCCTGCACCGGCAGGGTGCCGCCGGAGCGCTACGCCGAGAACGTCAAAGACGCGCTCGCGTTCATAAACGGCGGCATGAAGCAGGCGGTGGAGGATATGACCGCGCGCATGAAGGCGTATTCCGACGCGATGGAATACGAGAAGGCCGCGCAGCTGCGCGACCGTATCGCCGCCGTGGACCGCATCTGGCAGCGGCAGGGAGTCGTTTCCGACGACTGCCGCGAGCACGACGCCTTCGCCATCACCTCCGACGGCGTCACGCAGTGCGTCTGCGTGCTGAACGTCCGCGAGGGCAGGGTGAAGCTGAAGGAAAGCAGCTTCTTCGACTGCGACGAGACCGAGAGCGGCCCCGAACTGCTGACGAGCTTCATATGCGAGTATTATTCCGAAGACAGGGAGGTGCCTCCCGTCGTCGCGCTCGCGTCCGAGCCGGAGGACTTCGCGCTGCTGCGCGAGTGGCTTTCCGCGAAGCGCGGCAGGCGCGTTTCCCTGCGCTGCAAGGGCAGGGGCGACCTGCCGAAGACAGCGCGCATCTGCCTCGACAACGCCGAGGAGGCGCTTGTGCAGTACAGCGTCCGCCGCGGCGGTAAGAAAACGAAGGCCGCCGAGGAGCTGAAGGCGTACCTCGGGCTGACCGGCGAGCTGACGCGCATCGAGGCGTACGATATATCCCACACCGGCGGCAAAACGACCGTCGGCGGCATGGTGGTCTTCGAGAACGGCGCGCCTAAAAAGAGCGACTACCGCCGCTTCCGCGTCTCCGTCACCGGCGGCGACGACTACGCCGCCACCGCGGAGGTGATTTCGCGCCGCCTCGCCCATCTGGGCGAGAAGGGCTTCGAGCGTCCGGACGTGATCCTGCTCGACGGCGGCGCCCAGCACGTCGCCGTCGTCGGCGAGCTGTTCAGAGAGAAGGGCGTGGATATCCCCTTCTTCGGCATGGTGAAGGATAACAAGCACTCGCTCCGCGGCCTCGTTTCGCCGGAGGGAGAGCTCGATATAGGCAAAACGACGCGGGCGTTCCGTCTGCTTTACGCCGTCTCCGAGGAGGTGCACCGCTTCGCGATAAGCTACCACCGCGCCGCGCGCTCGGCGGAGCTGAAAACGTCGCAGCTCCGCGTGATAGACGGCGTGGGCGAAAGCCGCGCCGCCGCGCTGCTGAAAGCGTTCGGAAGCGTAGACGGAGTACGCGCCGCCACGGTCGACGAACTCGCCGCCGTCAAGGGCATGAGCCGCGCCGCCGCGGAGAACGTCCGCAAGTTCTTCGACGCCATCCCCGCCGACGCGTGATCCGCGAAAAAATCGGGCGAAAATCCAAAAAACCGCTTGCCATAAAGCGCCAAATATGATAACATATATTATTAAGGTGGAAAAGTGGGACTTCGGTGCTGTTTCCGCCCGTTCACGCTGTAAAAACGGAGTGAGACGATGAGAGTTGTCAGCGGAAGCGCCAAGGGCACGCTGCTCGAAGCGCCGAAGGGAATGACCACGCGCCCGACGAGCGACAAGGCGAAGGAAGGCGTTTTCAGCGCGATACAGTGCGAGGTCGAAGGCGCGAGGGCGCTCGATATTTTCGCCGGCAGCGGCGGAATGGGCATCGAGGCGCTCAGCCGCGGAGCCGCGTCCTGCGTCTTCGTGGATATCGACCTTAACGCCCTGCGCTGCATAAAAAACAACCTCGCGAAAGCGAAGCTCGAGGGCAGGGTGGTCCGCAGGGACGCGATCGCGTTCCTGAACTCCTGCTCCGACCGCTTCGATATCATCTTCAGCGACCCGCCTTACAACAAGGGCTGGACGGCGAAGCTGCTGCCGCTTGCGGCGAAGCTGCTGGACGACGGCGGCGTACTGCTTTGCGAGACCGACGGCGCGGAGCCGCGTCCGGAGGCGGCCGAAGGGCTGCGCCTCCGCAAGACCTACGTTTACGGCAGGGCGGTCGTCACCCTGTTTGAAAAGATTTCCGAGAAAGGAGCCGACGCCGATGAGGATAGCGGTTTACCCGGGCAGCTTTGACCCGATAACGATGGGGCATATAGACATCATCAAGCGCGCCTCGGTGATGTTTGACAAGCTGATAATCTGCGTGATGTCCAACGCGAAGAAGACGCCCGTCTTCACGCCAGATGAGCGCGTCGAGCTTATCAAGCGCGCGACCGCGGGGATCGAAAACATCGAGGTGACCTCCTACGGCGGACTGCTCGCGGATTTCGCCCGTCAGCAGGGAGCCGGCTTCATAGTCAGAGGCCTGCGCGCGCTCTCGGATTTCGAATACGAGTTCCAGATGGCGCTGACGAACCGCAAGCTTTATCCCGACGCCGACACCGTCTTCCTGACGACCAGCGCGGAGTATATGTACCTCAGCTCAAGCATAGTTAAAGAAGTTATTCGCAACGGCGGCTTCGTTCGGGACGCGCTTCCCGAGCAGATTGCCGATGACGTTGTTAAAAAAATAAGAGCGTAAGGAGAAGAAGACTATGGATATGAACATTGACGACCTGCTCGACATAATGGACGAGCTTATTGACAAGGCGTGGAAAGTGCCGCTTTCCTCCAAGAGCATGGTGGACGTTGAGCAGATAAAGGACGTCGTCCAGGATATCCGCCTCAACATGCCCGCCGAGATCCGCCAGGCGAAGACCATCGTCGCGGACCGCAACAAGATCATCGCCGACGCCAGACGCGAAGCGGATACCGTTATCCGCGTAGCCGAGGAGAAGGCGGCGTTCATGGTCACGCAGGAAGAGGTCTACAAGGCCGCGCAGCAGAAGGCGAACGAGACCGTCGCCCAGGCGAACAAGATGTCCGCCGAGCTGAAGCGCTCCACCAACGAGTATATCGAGAACATGCTCAAGAACACCGACGAGGTGCTCACTCAGGAGCTCACCGAGATCCGCAAGGCGCGTCAGAATATGAAGAACATCGGCCGCGGCGAAGCGCCGGCAGAGGCTGAATAATGCTCAATATAGCGATTGACGGACCCTCCGGCGCAGGCAAAAGCACCGTTGCGAAGGAGGTCGCGGCGCGGCGCGGGATGCTCTATCTCGACACCGGCGCGCTTTACCGCACCGTCGCCCTGCGCGTGCTTGAAAGCGGCGCGGATACGCATGACGAAGCCGCGGTGGAAGCGCTCCTTCCCGGAACGGAGATATCCCTGCGTTTCACCGACGGCGAGCAGCGCGTGCTGCTCGGCGGGCGCGACGTCAGCGACGAAATACGCACTCAGCCGGTCGCCATGGCGGCGTCGGATATATCCGCGATGCCGGCGGTCAGAGCGTTCCTGCTCGAGCTTCAGCGCGGCATCGCCGCGAAGAACGACTGCATCATGGACGGCCGCGACATCGGCACGGTGATCCTGCCGAACGCGGATATCAAGATATTCCTCACCGCCTCCGCCGAGGAACGCGCCGCGCGGCGCGTCAAGCAACTCGCGGAGAAGGGGATCGAAGCGGACTACGCCACCGTCGTCGAGGAGATCAGGCAGCGCGACGAGCAGGACAGCACCCGCGAAATATCTCCGCTTAAACCCGCGCCCGACGCCTGCGTCATTGACTCCACGAATATGAGCTTTGAGCAGGTGGTCGCCTTTATTTCCCGAATGATAGGAGAGCTTGTCTGATGAGCTTTTACGCGGTAGCCAAGGTTATCGTTTACCCGTTCTTCAAGCTGTTTTACGGGCAGCGCGTTATCAACAAAAAGGGTTTCCCGACGGATGAACAGGTGATAGTCGCCTCAAACCACACGTCCTTCATCGACCCGATCCTTATCGGCATGGCGTGCAAAAAGCGGCTGTATTACATGGGCAAGGCGGAGCTTTTCCGCTTCAAGCCGTTCGGAGCGCTGATAAAGGCGCTCGGCGCGTTCCCGGTGCACCGCGGGATGCGCGATTCGGACGCCACCAACCGCGTCTATGAAATTATTAACGAAGGCAAGACCTTCGCGCTCTTCCCGCAGGGAACGCGGCTTCCGCACAGGGAGGACCCGGACGACGGCAAGCCCGGCGTCGCGATGTTCTCCGACAAGACGGGAGTCGGCGTCCTGCCCGTTTACGTCTTTAATAAAAAGGGCAAGGTACGCGCTTTCTCGCGCAACGTCGTCGTTATCGGCGACGTGATACCCGCGTCCGAATTCTCGGTCGAGGGCGGCTCGATGCTGGATTACCGCCGCAAGTCGAAGGAACTTATGGAAAAGCTCTTCGCGCTGAAGGAAAGGGTACCGGAAAAATGGAGGTAATTCTCGCCCGTACCGCCGGCTTCTGCTTCGGCGTAGCGCGCGCGGTGAAGCTTGCCCGCGAGCTTGCCGATTCCGGTGCGCCCGCTGCGACGCTGGGCGAGCTGATACACAACCCCGTCGTTACCCGCGAGCTTGCGGAAGCGGGAGTGCGCCGCATCGACTCGCCGCAGGAAGCGCGGGAAGGTGAAACGGTCGTCATCCGCTCGCACGGCGAAGGCCCCGGCGTTTACGAGGCGCTCGCCGCACGCGGAGCGAAGGTAGCGGACGCGACCTGTCCGTTCGTCAAGCGCATCCACGAGCTCGCGAAATCGCTCGGCGAGAACGATTTGCTGCTTCTGGCGGGAGACGAAACGCATCCCGAGGTCCAAGGGATAGGAAAATACGCAAAATGTTCCGTCTTTGTCTTCAAAAATGAAAAAAATTTCAAAAAAACTCTTTACGAATCAAAAAAAGTAGAGTATAATAGCATAATTATAGCGGCTCAAACTACGTTTTCCGTTTCGGAGTGGCAGGAATGCACCGCGCTCGCCGCGGAGCTGCTGCCGGAAGCGAAGATAGTGAACACGATCTGCAGCGCCACCGATGCGCGGCAGACCGAAGCCGCGGAGCTTGCTGCGAAGTGCGACGCCATGATAGTCGTCGGCGGCAGAAACAGCTCCAACACGGCGAAGCTTTACGAGCTTTGCCGCAGTCATTGCGACAATACCGTCCTTGTCGAGACAGCGGACGAAATTGACATGGGCAGGTATGCATATACCGATATTGTCGGGATTACCGCCGGGGCGTCCACTCCGTCGGGAATAATTGAGGAGGTTGTTCACAAGATGAACGAAGAAAAAGACGCGATCATCGAATCGCAGGAGCCCGAGGCTATAGCCGAGGAGACCAAAGCGGCCGAGGCCGTTGAAACTGAAGTCAAGGAGGAAGAACCTGTTAAGGAAGTAAACCTTGACGAGATGAGCTTTGCTGAAGCAGTCGATTACACGTTCAAGACTTTATATAACGGGGAAAGGGTTACCGGCAGAGTTATAGGCATAACTCCGACGGAGGTTCAGATCGAGCTGAACACCAAGCACTACGCTTTTGTTCCGCTTTCCGAACTCAGCAGCGACACCACCAAGTCGCCCGAAGAGCTCGTTTCCGTCGGCGACGAGCTGGATCTCATCGTCACCAGAGTCAACGACGTTGACGGTATGGTCACGCTTTCCAAGAAGCGCGTCGACGCCATGAGAGGCTACGAAGAGATCGAGAAGGCCGTCGGCACTCAGGAGCCCCTTGAAGGCACGATCACCGACGCTGTCAACGGCGGCGTTATCGCCATCGTCAACGGCGTGCGCGTATTCATCCCCGCGTCCCGCACCGGCATTCCGCGCGACGGCGACCTGTCCGTACTGGTCGGCACCACGCAGAAGATAGTCATCCTCGAGATCAACCCGCGCCGCCGCAGAGTCATCGGCTCCATCAAGGCGGGCGAACGCCGCACGCGCAAGGAGCTTGCCGCGCAGCTGTGGTCCGAGATCGAGGTCGGCAAGAAGTACACCGGCAAGGTCAAGTCCCTGACCAGCTACGGCGCCTTCATCGACATCGGCGGAGTGGACGGCATGGTCCACGTCTCCGAGATGTCCTGGGAGCGCGGCAAGAAGCCGGAAGACATCTTCACAATCGGCGACAGAGTCGAAGTCTACGTCAAGGATTTCGACGCCGAGAAGAAGCGTATTTCCCTCGGCTACCGCAAGGAAGAGGATAACCCGTGGAACACCTTCACCGATAACTTCGCCGTCGGCGACGTCATCGACGTGACGGTCAACCGCCTGATGAGCTTCGGCGCGTTCGTCTCGATCGTTCCGGGCATCGACGGACTGATCCACATTTCGCAGATCGCGGACCGCCGCATCGAGAAGGCGTCCGACGAGCTGAAGGTCGGCCAGCAGGTCAAGGCGAAGATCACCTCGATCGACGTCGAGAATCACAAGGTCGGGCTCTCCATCAGAGCGCTGCTCCCCAAGAAGACCGAAGAAGCTCCCGCCGAAGAGGTCGAGACCGTTTCCGAAGCTTCCGAGGATCCCGCCGCGATAGAAGCTCCCGCGGAGACCGAGGCGCCCGCCGCTCCCGTTGAGGAAGCCGTCGCCGCCGCCGAAGAGACCGCAGAGAAGGTCGAAGAGGCCGCCTCCGCCGCCGAAGAGGCCGTCGAAGAGGCCGCCGCTCCCGTCGAGGAAGCCGCCGCCGCTGTCGAGGAAAAGGCCGAAGAAGCCGCCGAGTAATCCGGCCGATAATAAAAAGGTACAAACGAGCTCCGAAGGGCGCGCCCTTTCGGAGCTCGTTTTTTGACTTTCACCGCTTCGCAATATGAACGCGAAGCGGGAGCTGCCTCCTCGGAACGACAAAAACACATAACAAAAGCGGGGCAGACTTTCGTCTGTCCCGCTTTGGTTTCAACTCAAAGCAAATTACGCCTCGTAGACGCTGACCTGCTTCTTGTCCTTACCGACGCGCTCAAACTTGACCTTGCCGCTGATCATGGCGAAAAGGGTGTCGTCGGAACCTCTGCCGACGTTCGCGCCGGGATGGATCTTGGTGCCTCTCTGGCGGACGAGGATGTTGCCGGCGAGGACGTACTGACCGTCGCCGCGCTTCGCGCCGAGACGCTTGGAGTGGGAATCTCTGCCGTTCTTGGTGGAGCCCATTCCTTTTTTATGAGCGAAAAACTGTATTCCTAATCTGATCATAACACACACTCCTGTTCTGTGATTCTGATGTTCTTCGGATATTCTTCCGAATAGCCCTTCAGCTGATCGCGCAGCGCGCGTATCACGCGCTCGCTGTTTTCGTCGGGGGAGGGGATACGGACCGTGACCTTCGCGTTTTTTTCGTCGGCCTTCGCCTCGCCTCCGGCGAGGTTGGCGGCCAGCTCGGTCGCCGCCGAAACAGCCGCGCAAAGCACGTCGCTGCCGGCGTCGGCAAGCCCCGAATGTCCGCTGATCTCAAATCCGGCGTATTTCCCGCCCGATCTGGTGAAAACCGCGGCGATCATTACTCGGCGGCTTCTTCCGTCTTCTCCGCTTTCTTGGCGGCGGCGGAAACGGCGGTTATCTCGACCTTCGTATAAGGCTGTCTGTGACCCTGCTTTTTGCGGGAATCCTTCTTGGGCTTATACTTCAGGATGGTGACCTTCTTGCCCTTGCCGTTCTTCAGAACGGAAGCGGTGACGGTCGCGCCCGCGACGGTGGGGGTGCCGACCTTGCTCTTCTTGCCGTCTCCGACGTAAAGAACCTGATCGAAGGTTACCTCTTCACCTTCGGCGGCGTCGAGTTTCTCGATGTAGATCTGATCTCCCTTTTCAACCTTGTACTGTTTTCCGCCCGTAACGATAATAGCGTACATTACAAAGCCTCTCTTTCATTAGGACTCGCTGTTCGGGGGCAGGCGAAACGCCTTTATTGCGTGCAAAAAACACGCCCTCAACACGCGGCAAGTGCTATTTTACACTGCCGCCGCGCGTTTGTCAAGAGTTTTTTTGCCGTTTTTGACATTTTTATTCATATATATAATGCAAAAGGGCGTTTCGTCCGTATTGACGGAACGCCGGAAGCGTGCTAAAATATATCCGCAAGCAATTTCGGGAGGGTACGGCCATGAAATACGCCGCGATAACAAAACGCATATGCGCCTTCGCGCTCGCGCTGACGCTGCTGGCGGGAACGCTCCCGTCCGCTTCCTTCGCGCGCGCGGACGTGCCGGACTTTTCCGCGAACAACGCGCGGGCGATAGTCGCGCGCGGCGAAGACGCTTTCGGCAGGAGCGACTATGCCTTCTCGGCGAAGTGGATATGGTCGCCCTCCGACGACGGCGCGCAGAACCGCTGGATGGCGTTCCGCAAAGACGTAACGCTGACCGCCTCCGACCTTGAGGGCGAAATAACCGCGAAGATCGCCGCCGATACGAAATACTGGCTCTGGATAAACGGCGAGCTCGCCGTCTACGAAGGGCAGCTCAAGCGCGGCGCCGCGCTTTTGAAAAAAGACATCTACCCGCAGGGCAGCGACGAACAGCCCGACCTTGACGAAATGATAACCGAGGTCGCGACCTACTGCGACGAGGTAGTGCTGACGCCGTACCTGCGCGAGGGGAAAAACGTCATCGCCGCGCTCGTGTGGTATTACGGCAACGAGGGACACTCCCACGTCGGCAGCGGCAAGGGCGCGTTTCTGTTCGAGTCGCGGATGGGCGGCGAGCTCGTCGTCTCCGATTCGAGCTGGAAGGTCAGCAGGCATATGGGTTATCAGCCGTCGAGCCGCGTAAACGTCCACGCGCAGGAGTTCCATATCGTCTACGACGCGCGGCAGGGCTTCGACGGTTTTTACGAGCCGGAGTTCGACGCGTCCGGCTGGGAGAACGCCGCGGAACTCGGCGAGGCGGGCGATAAGCCGTGGAACGAGCTGTGGCCGCGCCCGATACCCGAGTGGAAGGTGTGGGACCGCGAAAGCTATCCCGTCGCCGATACCGAGCACGTTCAGCAGATAAGCGGCGGCTACCGCGTGCTTTTCCCGACGAACATACACTTCGGCGCGTATCTTAAAGTGATCGCGCCGGCGGGCAAAACGATAAAGGTCTCCTGCCCGAACGCCGGCAGATACTCCGTCACCTACGTGACGAAGGGCGGCGAAAACGGCGAAGCCGTCGAGCAGGAATACGAGTCGCCCGCGTGGATAAACTGGTGGTACGCGGATTTCGCGGTACCCTCCGGCGTGGAGGTCGTTGAGCTCGGCTACCGCCGCTCCGGCTACAACGCCGAGGAGGTCGGTTACTTCGACTGCAACGACGACTTCTACGACGCGCTCTGGCGCAAGGCGGCGGATACCGTCTAC
Source organism: Clostridia bacterium (assembly GCA_017620395.1). Taxonomy (NCBI): domain Bacteria; kingdom Bacillati; phylum Bacillota; class Clostridia; species Clostridia bacterium. The sequence continues at coordinate 11,759 of JAFZQJ010000035.1, forward strand.
GTCAACATCCGCGACACGTTCATGGACTGCCCCGACTCCGAGCGTGCACCGTGGCTCGGCGATATGGTCAACGAGGCGCAGATCGCGTACTACACGCTCGACGAGCGCGTTTTCGACGCGCTCCGCAAGGATATCTCCGTCCGCATAAACTGGCAGAACGAGGAAGGGGTAATTTCCTCCACCGCGCCGGCGTCGCTCCGCTACAACGAATGGGCGGAGTTGCCGGGACAGTCGCTCGCGGGCGTGATGTCGTGGTTTCAGTACTATCTCTATTCGGGCGACCGCCTCACGCTTGAGAAGGCGTACCCCGCGCTGCTGAAGTATATCTCGCTTTTCAGACTCGACAAGACCTCCTTCACCGTCCCGTTTGAACGCCGCAACGGCACTAATACGCAGCATCTGAGCTGGGTGGACTGGGGTAACAACGTAGATACGGACCTGTGCCTCAATATCTGGGCGTATATCGGCGTGAAGACCGTTGTCGATTTCGCAATCGCCCTCGGCGACGCGGAGACCGCGGAGTATTACTCCGGCGTCCGCGGCGTCATGGCGTCGAAGTTCGACCGTCTCTTCTGGAACGGGAGCGAATACCGCTCCTCGACCTACGCCGGCCCCGCGGACGACAGAGCGCAGGCGCTCGCGGTCTTCGCGGGTCTCGTTTCGCCCGATAAGTTCCCGGCGCTGCGCGATATCCTGCTGAATAACAAGTTCGCAAGTCCGTATATGGTCAAGTACTGCATCGAGGCGCTATATATCATGGGCTATCCGGACGCCGCGGAACAGCGGATGAAGGAGAGCTATTACGACGCCGTTACGTCGCCGAATCCGACTCTGCCGGAGCGGTGGACCGACGGCAGCGCGAACCACGGCTGGGCGGGCGGCGGACTCGTTTCGCTTTCCGGTTACGCCGCGGGCGTGCGTCCGCTCGAGGCGGGCTACGAAAAGTTCATCGTCAAGCCGCAGCTCGGCGGGCGGATAACGAAGGTCAGTGCCGGGATCCCGTCCGTCAAGGGTCTGATCGAGGTGGAGGCCGAGAAGAATGACGGCGGCTTCACTATGACAGTCAACGTGCCGGAGGGCAGCGCCGCGCTGCTCGCCGTTCCGCGCGCCGAAGGCGCGACCGCGGTCGTTTCCTGCGGCGTGACGATATGGAATAACGGTGTTGCGAATACCGGCGCAGAGGGTATAACCTACGCTTATGATGATTACAGTCACGTTTATTTCAACGTCGGTCCGGGCGAATGGAGCGTCGGCTCGTACGCCGCGCCGAAGCCGTCCGGCGACAGCTTCACGCTGAAGATAAACGAAACGGAAAACGGCAGGGCGGAGGTCAACGGAACGCCGGTCGCGCTGCCGTATGAAGAAGTCTTCGCCGCCGGAACGCGGGTGACGGTCGAAGCGATACCTGCGCGCGCTTACTGCTTCGCCGGCTTCGACGGCACGCTCGGCTCGCGCGAAAGCGCTCTTACGCTGACGATGGATGCCGACGCGGAGCTGAACGTTCGCTTCGCGCCGACCTCGCTGCCGTTCAGCGAAAACTACGCGCTTGGCTGCCGCACCGCCGTCTCCACGGCGTACGCAAGCGACGCCGCGCTTCGCCAGCGCTTCGTCAACGACGGCGTCCGCGACACGCGCCCGGGCGAGAACGAGGGCTGGTCGTCGAAAAACGTCAGCGGCGGCAGGAGCGAGTGGGTATACGTCAACCTCGGCGCGCCTAAGGCTATAAACCAGCTCGTGATCTATCCTCGGGCATACGGCGACGACGCGGGCTTCGGCATACCCGAGGACTTCACCGTCAGCGTCAGCGACGACGGCGAAAACTGGCGCGTCGTCCGCGAAGAGACCGGATTTGAACGCCCGACCGACTTCTTTATCCTCGACTTCGACGGCGTCGAGGCGCAGTACGTGAAACTCGAGGGCACGAAGTTCCGCGGCAACCCGTTCAATAATAATAGGAGGCGTATGCAGATCGCGGAGTTTGAGGTCTACTGGTACGGTGAGGCTCCCGTCAAGCTCGGCGAGCTTGACGGAGACGGAAAAGTCACCGTCAGCGACGCGCTGCTTGCGCTTCGCATCGCGGCCGAACTGCTCGCGCCTTCGGATGCGCAGGCGTCCGCGGGCGATTTCGACGGCGACGGAAGGATCACCGCCGCAGACGCGCTTTCCGCGCTCCGCTGCGCCGTCGGACTCGCGCGGGAACGGCTCGTTTAGCGGCTTTCGGGGCGCTTTCAAAAAAAACGCGTTTTTTTGAAAAAAATACTTGCATTTATGAGAACCATATAGTATAATGACTCTTGCTGATTAAGAGCTGATCGTACTTTACGCCGATCAGCCAAGGAAAAGAGGTTTTGTGCAATGAAGGAAGGAATCCATCCTAACTATCAGCCGACGACCATCAAGTGCGCCTGCGGAGAAGTCATCGAGACTTCCTCCACCAAGAAGGATCTGCGCGTTGACATCTGCTCAAAGTGCCATCCCTTCTATTCGGGCAAGCAGAAGCTGGTCGACACCGGCGGACGTGTTGATAAGTTCAACAAGAAGTTCGGCCTTAATAACAATAAATAAACTGTTCAGCATCGCTCCGACGTAAATAATTACGGGAGGATATGCCGATAGTTTATCAAGCCGACCTATTGAAGAATACAACGAGTTCTCGAAGCACAAGCTCAATACGGCTTGTGCTTTTCGGGCATAGTAAAAATAATTGCGTTTTCGCATAGGGGTGCCGGTATGGAGTATATAACCGTTTTTGAAGAAGCGGAAGCCCGCCACACCGAGAAGCGCTCCGAATTCATAGGCAGAATAGCTCACGCCGCGGACGAAAGGGAAGCCGCAGCGTTCGTTTCGCGTATCCGCGCGCTTGAACGCGACGCGCGCCACAACGTCTTCGCGTATATCGCCTCCGGCGGAAGCGCCGTCCGCTATTCCGACGACGGCGAGCCGCAGGGAACGGGCGGGATGCCCTGTCTCGAGGTGCTGAAAAACGCCGGATTGACCGACGTCGTCGTCACCGTCACACGCTATTTCGGCGGCATACTGCTCGGCGCGCCCGGGCTCGTCCGCGCCTACACGAAGGCGGCTGCGGAAGCGGTAGCGGCGGCGAAGAAGGTCACGATGACCGAGTGCCGCAGAGTTCGCTCCTGCTATGAATACTCCTACCACGGCAGAGTTTCTCTGCTCGCGGAAGCCGCCGGAAAGCTCGACGGCATCGATTACAGCGACAAAGTCGCCCTCGCCTGTCTCGTCAGGAACGAGGACGTTGAGAAATACGTCGCCTCCGTCACGGAAGCGACCAACGGTACAGCGGAAACGGAGGTTTCCGCCTCTGCCGAATTCGTCGCGCTTTAGCGCAGTGGAGAAAAGATGGACCCGAGAATCGAATACGAAAACTTTGAATACGAGTTCCTTTCGCCCCGCGCCGTCAAGAGCCGCGACACGAAGGGGAGACAGAAGCCGATTGATCCCTGCCCGCTGCGCACCGATTTTCAGCGCGACCGCGACAGGATCATCCACTGCAAGTCATTCCGCCGTCTCAAGCACAAGACGCAGGTCTTTCTCGCGCCGGAGGGCGACCATTTCCGCACCCGCCTGACGCACACGCTTGAGGTAGCGCAGATCGCCCGCACCATCGCGCGTGCGCTCCGCCTCAATGAAGACCTTACGGAAGCGATATCCCTCGGCCACGACCTCGGCCACACACCCTTCGGACACTCCGGCGAAGCGGCGCTGAACGAGGTATCGCCGACCGGATTCAAGCATTACGAACATTCGCTGCGCGTCGTGGACGTGCTCGAACGCAATCACAACGGGCTTAATCTGACTTACGAAGTGCGCGACGGCATCGTCCGACACACCTGCGATCCGCTTGCCGCGACGCTCGAAGGTCAGATCGTCCGCTATGCCGACCATATCGCGTATATGAACCACGACATCGACGACGCGGAGACCGCCGGCATCCTCAAGCCCGGCGACATCCCCGCCGATATTCTCGAGGGGCTCGGCAGGTCGCATTCCGACCGCATAACGACTATGATAATCTCGCTCGTCCGCGCAAGCGGGAACAGCGAGATAATCACCATGGAGCCGGAAATAAAGAAACTTTACGACGAGCTCCACACGCTTCTTTACGAAAAGGTCTATTACAATCCGCTCGCGAAGGGCGAGGAAAACAAGGCGAAAGCCGCGATCATCCGCCTCTACGAGCACTTCTGCAAAAACCCGGACAAGCTGCCCGACGGCTACAAAAGCTACATCGAGTCAGACGGCGTTGAGCGCGTCGTATGCGACTACATCGCGGGCATGACGGACACCTATCTTATCAGCGTATTTGAGGATATCTACATTCCGAAGAGCTATAAGTGACGAAGGAATAATTATGAGGATAACGGACGACGTCCTGCGGAGCATCAAGGAACGGTGCCCGATAGAGGAGACAATTTCACGCTACGTCACCCTGAAGCCGAACGGCAGCAGGTTCGTCGGTCTGTGCCCGTTCCACAGCGAAAAGACGCCGTCGTTCACCGTTTTCAGCGATACGCAGTCGTTTTACTGCTTCGGCTGCGGTGCGGGCGGCGACGTGATAACCTTCGTTATGCGCGAGGAGAGCCTCGACTACCCCGAGGCGGTCAAGCTGCTCGCCGACCGCGCGGGAGTGCGCCTCGAGCAGAATGAGGAAGAGGAGAAGGCGGCGCGTCTGCGCGCCCGCGTGCTCGCCATGAATAAGGACGCGGCGCGGTTCTTCCATGAGACGCTCGTTTCAGAAGCCGGCGCGCGCGGTATGGAATACCTGAAAAAGCGCGGGCTTAAAAAGAAGACGATAACGCATTTCGGCATCGGCTACGCGCCGGACAGCTGGGACGCGCTGACCAATCACCTGAAATCAAAGGGCTACAAGGAAGAGGAAATGATCTCCGCGTTCCTTGCTTCAAAGGGAAAGAAAGGCGGCTGCTACGACATTTTTCGCGACCGCGTGATTTTTCCGATAATCGACGTGACCGGCAGAGTCGTCGCCTTCGGCGGCAGGCGCGTCGGCGACGAGGATCCGCGCAAGTATATCAACTCGTCCAACACGCCGGTCTACCGCAAAGGACAGACGGTATTTGCGCTCAACTTCGCCAAAGGCGCGGACAAGCTCATCCTCACCGAGGGTTATCTTGACACGGTGTCCCTGCACGAAGCGGGCTTCACCGGCGCCGTAGCGACCTGCGGCACCGCGATAACCGCGGATCAGGCGCGGCTTCTCGCGCGCTACTTCGACGAAGTAACGATCGCCTACGACTCCGACGGAGCGGGCAGGACCGCCACGTCGAAAGCTATCGAGCTTTTCAAGCCGACAGGCATCTCGATCAACGTCCTCGACTACAAGGGCGCGAAGGATCCGGACGAATTCATACGCCGCTACGGCGCGGACGCCTTCGGCGAGCTGCTTTACGGCTCGGGAAGCTACGTCGACTACCGGTTGGAGCTGCTGAAGCGCGACAACGACGTTACGAAACCGGACGGCAAGGTGCGTTATATAAACGCCGCCGTCGAGGTGATCGCGGCGGAGGACAGTCCGCTGAAACGCGAGATATACGCTTCGCGCGTCGCGGAGCAGACCGCAGTAGACAAGCGGACGGTGCTGACCGAGATCGAAGACCGCCGCAAGCGCGAGGGCAAACGTGAGCTCGTCAGGGAGCAGAAGCAGCGCATACGCGCCTCCTTCGGCTCGGACGACAAAGCCAACCCCGAAAAGCGCGCTAATCTGAGGGCCGCGCGGGCGGAAGAAGAAATACTGCGCTGTCTGTATGCGAACCCCTCGGCTTACGATGTTATTAAAACCGAACTGACGGATTCCGATTTCGTCACGGAGTTTGACCGCAGGATATTTGATTGTATTGTCAGCGTCGTTTCAGACGGAAGAAAGCCTGGCCTGTCGGACTTCAACGCGGATTTCGATCCTGTCACGGAGATGAGCGCGATAACGCGCATAATGCTTGACGCCGATAAGGAGCCGTTTGAAAAGGCTGCGCTTAAAAAAGCGATTTCGGCGCTCAAAGAAGAAAAGGGCAAGCTGACCGGAGAAAGCATCAGAGAGATGTCGCCCGAAGAGCTGAAAGACTACATATCCGGGCTCGGCAAGGGCGGCCGGCGCAAGCCGGAAGAAGAATGAAAGGGAAGAGGATCATGAGCGAAAAAAGAAACATAGTCAAGGAACTCGTTGAATACGGAAAGGCAAAGGGCTCGCTGACGAGCAAAGAGATAATGGACGTCCTCGACGATTCCGATCTCGACGTCGATCAGATCGAACGTATGTACGAGGCCTTCGAGGAGGCGGGGATTGAAGTCATCGAGGATATCCAGCTCGACGACTCCATCGACGACCTCGATCCCGACAAGGACATCGACAAGGAAATCCTCGACGACTACGACGAGGAGAAAAAGGAAGAGGCGCTCGCCGAAGCGGCGACCAACGACGATCCCGTCAAGATGTACCTGAAAGAGATCGGCCGCGTGCCGCTGCTGAGCGCCGAAGAAGAGGTCGAGCTCGCGATCAAGATGCAGAACGGCGACGTCGAAGCCCGCAAAAAGCTTTCCGAGGCGAATCTCCGCCTCGTCGTCAGCATCGCGAAGCGCTACGTCGGCCGCGGAATGCTTTTCCTCGACCTCATTCAGGAGGGCAACCTCGGACTTATCCGCGCCGTCGAGAAGTTCGACTACACCAAGGGCTATAAGTTCTCAACCTACGCGACGTGGTGGATCCGACAGGCGATAACCAGAGCCATCGCAGACCAGGCGAGGATCATCCGCATCCCCGTCCACATGGTCGAAACTATAAACAAGATCGTCCGCATCGAGCGCCAGCTCGTGCAGGAGCTCGGCAGAACGCCGACCGCCAACGAGATCGCCGAGGAAGCGGGCATGTCCGTCGAGAAGATCCACGAGATAATGAAGATCGCGCAGGAGCCGGTCTCCCTCGAAACGCCTATCGGCAAGGAGGAGGACAGCCACCTCGGCGACTTCATCCCGGACGAGGACGCTCCCGCGCCCGCCGACGCCGCCTCCCGCGAGCTGCTCAAGGAGACCATCTCCGAGGTGCTCTTCACGCTGACTCCGAGAGAGGAGAAGGTGCTGCGCCTGCGCTTCGGCCTCGTCGACGGCAGACCGCGCACGCTTGAAGAGGTCGGCGACGAGTTCGGCGTCACCCGCGAGCGCATCAGACAGATCGAAGCCAAGGCGCTCCGTAAGCTCCGCCACCCGATGCGCTCCAAGAAGCTCAAGGACTTCCTCGATAACTGATCGCCTGCGATAATTGCAATAAAGCCGTAAACGCCGCCTGTTCCGCCGGAACAGGCGGCGTCTCCGTAGGGGCGAGCATCGCTCCCCCCGCAAGCTTTCCCCTTGAGGGGAAGGTGGGTTTTGCCGAAGGCAAAAGCCGGATGAGGTGTAGCCGCGAAGCGGCATCTCGTAGGGGCGATCTTGATCGCCCGCGGAATAACAAACAACAGCCCCTCCGGAGCGTGCTCCGAGGGGCTGTCTTTATATCTGTTTTCACGCCTCGATTATCCCGCCGTAGTCTGTCAGGACGCCGTCGCACAGCGGCGCGACCTCGACTCCGCGCGCGGCGGCGAAGGCGAGGATGCGTTCGCCGTCCGGATGCGTCAGCGGATCGCCGAAAAGCGCGAGCTTGCCGCCGACCGTGCCTCCGCACCCGCCTATGAAGCCGTAGGCGTACCCCTCCAGCAGTATGCCGCCGGGGGCGATGCGGAGCGTTTCGACACCCGCTTTTTCGCAAGCGGCGGCGACGTTTTTATCCGCGGTAACGACTCCGCCCGGCAGCCGCAGCGCCGAGCAGGAGCAGTACCCCTGTCTGCAGTCGATTATTTCCGCGCCGCGCTCGCGGTAATACGAAAGTATCGCGCCGTCGGTGTGCGCGATATTGCATATCAGCGCCCCGTTAAGCGTAAAGCAGTTATACCGCACGTCGGCGGGATAGACGGCTCCGGGATCCGCGTCTCCCGCCCGCGCGGAAACGCCTTCGGCGAGGAGCGCGGCGAGTACTTCGGGCGCGCATATCGGTCCGTCCGGCGAGGCGTGTATAAGCATATCCGGGTGCGCGGCAAGCGCCCCGGGCAGCGCCTTCGCCGCCGGGACCTTCACGACCTTACCGGTCAGTTTTTCGAGCCGCCGGATCGCTTCCGCCGGCAGATTTCCGTTCACAATAACCATAACAGTATCATAACACAACTTGCGCGGAAAAGATATTGCTATTTTTGATATAAGATGATATAATTTATACGAGATAGAATTGCGAAAGGTGACGCCGGATGAAAATCGTGCTCGCTTCCGCGTCGCCCAGACGCGTTGAACTGATAAAGCTTATCGCGCCGGAGGCGTTATGCGTCCCCGCCGATATTGAAGAAATAACCCCCGACGGTATGCCGCCGGAGGAATGCCCCGCCTACCTCGCCGCACTGAAGGCGAAGGCGGTTGCGGCGCACTTTCCCGACGCCGCGGTCATCGGCTGCGACACCGTCGTCGTCATCGACGGCAAAGCGCTCGGCAAGCCCTGCGGCGAAGCGGACGCCGCCGCTATGCTCCGCGAGCTTTCCGGCAGGACGCACGTTGTCGTTACCGGCGTTTACGTCGCCTTCGCCGGCGGCGGATTCGGCTTCTCCGAGCGCACCGAGGTCGAGTTCCGCGCACTGCGCGAGGAAGAGATCGCCGACTACGTCGCTTCCGGCGAGCCGATGGACAAGGCGGGCGCGTACGGCATACAGGGCGCGGGTTCAACGCTCGTGCGCCGCATAAACGGAGATTTTTACAACGTGATGGGTATGCCCGTCGCGCGGCTGAAAGAGGAACTTTTTAATGAACGTATTATTTCTCGGTGACGTCGTCGGCAGGCCCGGCAGGGAAGCGGTCGCCGCGAAGCTGCCGGCGTTCAGGCGCTTTCAGGCGATAGACTTCTGCATAGCGAACGGCGAGAACTCCGCCGACGGCGACGGAGTCACAGAGGCGTCCGCGGAGGCGCTTTTCTCCGCCGGAGTCGACGTCGTGACCGGCGGCAACCACTCCTTCAAGCGCCGCGAGGCGTACGATTACATCGCGGAAGCGCCCTACCTGCTGCGTCCGGCAAATATTTCACCATCCGCGCCAGGCAAGGGTCTCTGCGTTTACGATATGGGCAGATCCGCCGTCGCCGTTATCAACCTCGTCGGCGCGTCGTATATGGATCCCTGCGACAATCCGTTCCGCAAGGCGGACGAGCTGCTCGCCTCGCTTGATCCCTTCGTCAAGGCGGTCGTCGTCGATTTCCACGCGGAAACGACAGGCGAGAAGCGTGCGCTCGCGGAATATCTCGCGGGCAGGGTTTCCGCCGTTATCGGCACCCACACCCACGTTCAGACCGCGGACGAGCGCGTCCTTGAAGGCGGCACCGCCTTCATCACAGACGCGGGTATGTGCGGGCCGACGGACTCCGTCCTCGGCGTCAAAAAGGAACTCGCGATAGAGTTTATGCTCAACAGAATGCCGACGCGCTTCGCCGTCGCTGAAGGGGAAACGGCGCTTTGCGGCGTCGTCATCCGCATCGACGAGGCGACCGGCAGGGCCGAAAGCATAGAAAGAATACAGATAACCGTCTGACGCTCCGCGTCGGAAAGAGGCAGATATGCAGAATTATTACGAAAAAATAGTCAGACGCGTCTGGCGTGCCGCGGATTACGTCCGCGTCGCGCTTATAGTCGCGGCCACGCTGATACTTATAGCCGCGGCGATAATCTCCGCCGGACTGCTTTCGCGCTACGGGCTGAGTATGCTCGTGCCGCTCCTCTCCGTCGGCGCTGTCGTCGGCGCGTGGTATCTCATCGGCACAATGCGGACAGAATACGAATATAACTACTTCGGCGGCGAGATCGACCTCGACGTCATAACCGCGAAAAGCCGCCGCCGCAGAGTCGCGACGGTCAACGTGCGCGATTTCGAGGCGTTCGGCAAATACTCCGAGCTGAAGAAGACGAAGCAGCAGCTGAAAAACGACTATGATAAGCGCTGGTTCATGTGCTCCGCGCCGGAGAATCCCGACTGTTACTACGCCGTTTTGCGCCACGAGCACAAGATCACGCTGCTCGTTTTCGAGCCGAGCGAGGAGATGCTCGCCGAGATGCGCGCGGTCGCGCCCAGACTTTTCAGATAGTTTTTCGGAGTATACACAGAATACGCACGGTTGAAAGGAGAACGAATGATGATTTACGGAATAGGAGTCGATATTGAAGAGGTCGGCAGGATAAAGGCCGTCATCAAGGGAAGAGAAAGCTTTATAGAACGCTTTTTCTCGAAAGCTGAAGGCGAATTGTTCGTCCAGAAGCGCTTCAACCCCGAGACGATCTGCGGCAATTTCTGCGCAAAAGAGGCGTTCGTCAAGGCGCTCGGCACCGGCTTCAGAGGTATTACGATGAAGGATATCGAGGTGCTCCGCGACGAGCTCGGCAGCCCGTATTACCGTATAAGCGGTCAGCTCGGCGAAAAGCTGAAGGATAAGGGGCTGAAATGGAATCTTTCCCTCAGCCATACCGCCCAAACGGCCGTCGCTTTCTGTGTTATCGAGAAGGAATAACGTCAACCCGCGCCGCGCGTTTTTGCGAAGGCGGAAAAACCCCGTAACAGTGCGCTTTCACGCCGTATCGGATGATAATTGTCACCCGATACGGCGCTTTTTTGCCACGTTTTGCGCCCGTCGGAACACCGTATGAATACAACCTATATGAATAATATTCATATAAATAGCGTTCATATATAGGTTATTCGGCTATATTTACGGAAAACGGCGCCGCGTTTCGCGGTATCGCACGCGTGAGCGAAAAACACTCCTTCAGAGGCGATAACAAGGTCGGAGACGCAGAAATTGATGCCTCCGCGACGCGAAAACCGCAAAAGAGCAGAAACCGCCCGAAAGCATAAAGAAATCCCCGCCGATGCCGGCGGGGATTTCTTACGTTTATCGGGTTTTTCAGCTCGCGGCCTTCGCTTCGCCGTTTTCCTTGATTCTGTTGCGCTTGCGGCGCAGGAAGAGGTAGAGCTTGGGCATCTTGCGGATGACGAAGCGCTTGGTGCGGAGGATCGCGCGGTGGCGCAGATCGTACTGCCAGTTGAGGAACTTGCGCGGCACGAGCTTGCTGGTGAAACGATGGTCGTACATCTTCTCGAACATCTTTCCGAGCCATCTGGGGCGGTACTTCGCGCAACGCTTGTAGCGCTTGATGTATTTGTGGAAGAAGTTGGAGGCGTAGAGCACCTCGTGCGGCGGGTAGTCCTCCTGATAGAAGGGGACCTTCATATCCGCAGGGATGACGTCAGGGAAGGAGCCGCATTTGCTCGCGATATCCGCGAGCACGGTGTGCGGGTAGGGGTAGAATATGTTGGGTATGACTTTGTCGGGATTAAGCTGAACGTTCAGCTTGATCGTTTCAAGCGTCTTCGCGAGCGTTTCGTGCGGGAGTCCGACGATGTTGTAGGTCATCGTAGTGAAGTCGTACTTGTGGAACCACGAGAAAGCGTTGATCATCTGCTCGTTGGTCATCATGCGCTTGCAGTACTTCATTCTGATCTCTTCGTTGCCGCTCTCGACGCCGACGTCGATCAGATAGCAGCCCGCCTTCTTCAGCGTTTCGACCGTCTTCTCGGTCATGATATCGAGGCGCAGGTTGCAGGTGAAGGGGAGGTGTATCTTCTCGGTATACATCTCCATGAAGGGGTAGAACCAGTCGTCGTACATATTGAAGATCGCGTCGCGGAAGTTGAAGAACTTTATGTTCGGGAACTTCTTGAGCAGCGTCTCCAGATAGAGCATCGCGTTCTCGGGCGAACGGAAACGCGCGTACTTTTTCTTGTTGGGGTAGACGTTGCGGAACTGCGAGTTTCCGCAGTAGGTGCAGGAGAAAAGACAGCCGCGCGACATCATGACAAGCGCGGTGTCGAGGCGCATGCACTCGAGGTTTTTGTAGTCGAAAAGATCGAAGTCGGGCAGCGGGAGCTCGTCCAGATTCTCGAGCAGCGGACGGACGGGATTGCGTATGATCTCGCCGTCGGGCTTCTTGAACCACAGGCTCTGGATATCGAAGTAGTCGCCGGTCTTGTATCTCTGCGCGAGCTCGAGGGCGGGGTATTCGCCTTCGCCTATGCAGACGCAGTCGACGCCGGGGACCTTAATGACCTCTTCCGGCTCGATCGTCGCGTGATAGCTGCCTATCCAGATGAAGCAGTCGGGGTCGGCCTCCTTCGCCCACTTGACGAGGTCGGAAACGTATTCGAACGCGGTCGTGCGGCAGGAGATGCCAATAAGATCGTAGTCGAATTCCTTGAGCTTTTTCTTGAAGGTTTCTTCATCGTATTCATAGACGATATGCATCAGGCTGACCTTGTGGCCGCCCTGCTTGAGCACCGCCGAGATGGAAGCGAGGCCTTCGCTCCAGTTGCCGCCGGTATTGCGCTTTTCGGAAGCGGCGCTGACGAAATCGGGGTATACGAGAAGTACTTTCGTAAGTTCGTTATCCATTATTTGCCTCCGGGTAGTATTCATACGCAACCATTATATACCTTATCCGGCGGAATGTCAATTAAATAAGACAAAAAAAGAAGACGAAAAACGCGGGTTTTCCGTCTTCCGCAAATTTACCTCCGCAGCGTTTCGGCGGGCCGCAGCCGCGCCGCCTTCAGCGCGGGGTAGACTCCGAAGACTACCCCCGTACCGCAGGAAAGCAGCAACCCTGCGAACACGACCCCGGCGGATATATGAAGCGACGCGCCGGTCGCCAGCTTCAGAACGAGCGCCGCGGAAAAAGCCAGCGCGACTCCGGCCGCGCCGCCGAGCGCGGAGATGACGGCGGACTCGGTAAGAAATTCGGCGGCAATGTGCTTTGTTCGCGCTCCGAGCGCCTTCTTGATCCCGATCTCGCGCCCGCGCTCGCTGACCGAAACGAGCATGAGCGTCATTATCATAAGTCCCGCGACGATCAGAGAAATACCGCCGATCCCGCTGACGACCGCGGTAACGGCGTCGATTATGCGCGAATACTTCGCGCGTTCGCGGTCGATGTCGGTGACGGAATAGGCGCCGTTATCCCCTGCGGCGGTATTCAGCTTTTTCAGCACGGAGGCCGCGACCGCTTCCGCGCGTTCCGCTTCGACGTCGACGCTTATACGGTCAAAGCCGCCGACTCCGGCGATATCGCTCAGCGTTGTGTAGGGCAGATGCGCGAAGGCGGGGAAGTTTTGCCCGGTAAGCGTTGCGATCGTACCGGTGCCCGCTTCCGCCACTCCCACTATCTTCAACGGAATATCTTTCCCGTTTATCCGCAGAACGAGCTCGTTTCCGCAGACGTTTTCGCGGCCGAAGGCCTGCGCAGCCGCGTCCGCAGAAAGCACGCAGACCCGCGCCCGCTCGCGCACCTCCTTTTCGGTGAAAGCTCTGCCGTGGAGCACGTTCAGTTTTGTAACGCGGCAGACGTTGCCGCCTGCGCCGATAAGCACGGTGTTGAGGTCCGTGTTCCGCAGGCGGGAATAGGCGTAGCGGATGATTATCGGAGTCGCGCCGTCCGCGACTGAACGCACCTTCGCGAGCTGTGTTTCTGTCAGCGGGTACTTTTCGCTTTCGACCGAAAGACCGCTGATGCCGAGGCTGTCGATCTCACCGAGTATGATGTCTTTTCCGGTCATGCCGACGGAAACGACCGTTATGACCGAAAAAACCCCGATGGCTATGCCGATGACCGCGAGCGCGGTGCGTAGCTTCTTGCGTTTGAGATTTCTGACGTATGCGCTTATCTTATCCATTTTTACAAACCGTTTCAGTTGATGCTTCTTATCCTGACCTGACCGCCGGCGCGGAGCGTTCCGTCGGCTTCGGAGACGACGAGACATCCGGATTCAATTCCGCTGACCTCTACGCAGTCGTCGAGTTCCGCGCCGGTGACGACCCCGCGGCGGTAGGCGCGGCTGCCGAGCAGCATCCAGACGAACCTGCCGTCTTCGTCTTCGTTAAGCGCGGACCACGGTACCGTCAGGGCTCCGGCCTTGCGTGAGACGACGATTTTCATATCGGCGGTGTAGCCCGCCTTCAAAGCCTCGTCGGGGAAGTCGATTTCCGCTACGCATTCCACAGTGGAGCGCCCGCCGGAAACACTTTTCGCCACCGGCGAGATTTCCTTAAGCGTCGCCGTATATTCGCCTTCGAAGGCGTCGCCTGTTACGACGCAGTTAAGCCCTTCCGAAAGAGACGAGGCGAAGCTTTCGGGAAGCTCGCAGCGCACGAAAAGCGCTGAGGCGTCGCATATGCGCAGCAGGGGTGAGGAGCCGTCCGCGTACGCGCCGTTTTCGATCGCGAGGTTAGCGACGACTCCGTCGGCGGAAGCGGTGACTATGTCGGGGATAAGCACGAGCAGCTCGCTCGTCGCGCCGTTTGCGCTTCCGCCCGCGGATTCGTCGGAGAAGGAGGAGAACATGTTTCCGATCGCGTTTGTGAAGTAATCGGCTATAAGCCCGTCAAGCAGCTTCGAGACCTGTTCGCCGTCTTCGCGGGAGTTGCTTTCGGCGGCCTCCCAGAGCGAAACCGTCGCGGCCTTGTCGACGGAGAAGAGCGGATCGCCCGCCCTGACGCGCTGTCCGTTTTTAACGTAGACCTCGTCCACGGTCAGTCCGGCGGCGGTGTAAAGATCCTTTGCGTACCGCGGCTCGATGGTTCCGGTGCATTCCACGGTGTCCTCTATCGTTCTGCCCGTAACGCGCTTCGCGATAACGGTCGGCAGCGTGGAACGCACTACCGTCGGCGCCGCGGCGGCGGCTCCGATGAAAAGCGCCGTAAGCAGCAGAGTTATGATGTATTTTCTCGCTTTCTTCATTTTTCTCACCCGTTTCTATTTTGCCGTGACTGCGCGTAAATATACCGAAGCGCAGCGATGGGAAATCGCAAAAAAACACGGATTATCACTTAATTTACCGTTGACATTTCGCGCGCGTTCATTATAATGAATATATGGAGTGTTATCACTTACGGTGGGGGATTGTTCCCGCGCCGAATCTCCGAAAGGAAGGTATGATTATGAAGAAGACGTTATCAACTTTGCTGGCCCTCTGCATGCTTATCGGCCTGCTCAGCGGCGTCGTGCTTTTCTCAAGCGCGGCAAAGACCGACGACTCCTACACCTACGTTCAGCTTACGGGCGTCCAGGACTGGACCGCCTCGGACGTGGCGAGTCTGACGACCTTCGGCGCCGACTTTGCGCTTTCCGATAAGGGCCTTGTCGGAAACGCGGCGCAGTCGGTCGAGCTGACGGTCACGAATAACCTGACCCGTTTCTGCCTTGCCAGCAAGACGAGCAGCGGCTTCCTTGCGAAGAATCCGTTTAGGTTTGCGGACGCTTCGCAGGGGTATAAGCTCTCCGACTTCGACGGCATCGCAATCGCCTTCTCGGATGCGGACGGCAACGAGATCCCGCTGACCCAGTTCCAGGTTCGCCTTATGCGCGATGCGACCGACTGGGGCAGTTACTGGCTGTACGAAGGCAACTACTACGATATGAACGTCGTTTACGCGAACGGCTACTATCACCTGAAATTCGACGATTATAAGAACCTCTCGAACGGCGCGATAGACAGCATTTCCGTCCTTTCGGCGCTCTTCTACAAGGACGGCATTAAGGCGGGCGACAAGGCGTACATCTCCGACATATGCGCCTACACGAAGGGCGATCCCGCAGAGCCGCCGGAGGAGAAGGAATACGAATACCTCCAGCTCGACGGCGTGCAGAAGTGGACGCAGGCGCACCTTGCGCAGACCTCCGCCAACAACGGTCACGTCAACAACGTCACCGCGACCTACTCGCTTTCCGATCAGCAGCTCGCCGGAGCGGCGGCTCAGTCGATAAAGGCGGTCAAGTCGCAGTCCGGCGGCTTCAACTGCCTTGTGAACAAGGCGTACGACTCGAACGACATCTGCTGCCCGTCGCCCTGGAAACCCTCCGACGGCGTCAGCAAGCTCTCGGACTACGACGGCGTTATGATTGCGGTCAAGGACGCGAACGGCAATATGCCCGTTACCAGTCAGGTCAGACTCCGCATTCTTACGAGTCCGGCTCTCAACGGCTGGGGCGTCTTCTATATGAGCACGAACAGCTACGAATACACCGAAGACGGCTACTATATGTTCCCGTTCACCGGCTTCAGCGGCTACACGGCCATGATGAAGGAGCTCGACAGCGCGCAGGGCATTTCATTCCTGCTTGACGACGGTCCTTACACGGAGTATTACTTCTCCGACTTCCTCGCCTACCGCGAGAAGCGCGACGTAGACTACTCCGCGCTCGAATCCGCGCTCGCGGCCCTCGAGGGAACGGACGCGGCGCTGGACAACCCCGACGTTATCGCTGCGGCGCAGGCCGTCCTCGATAACCTGGACGCCACGCAGGAAATGATCAACGAGCAGGTGGTAATTTTGAAGAGACTTATGCGCGAAACCCTGCCGGCGGTGCAGTTTGACGAAAACAACATCGTATTCACCTTCGGCGCGGTCAGCGATATCCATATCGACGGCACGCTCGGTTCGAGCACTACCAATAAATACCTTAACGCCGCGCAGCTGCTGAAGAAGTACTCCGGCGGCAACATCGACGCGATAACCGTCGACGGCGACTTCTCGCAGAGCAGCTACAACGACAATATCCCGCAGGCGTACAAGAGCATAAACGACGAAGTCTTCGGCGAAGACATCAAGTCTTTCTTCATCACCGGCAACCACGACGCGCAGGGAAGCGAGTGGAATCACATCAATTCCTTCTATACCCAGCTGGGCAGCTACTGCACCGAGGACGAGCCCGGCACCAACCTTGCCAGAGGCAACCGCCACATGGTCATCAACGGCTACCACTTCATCGGCGTCAACATGATGGACTACTGGAACAGCCAGGAAGCCCGCTTCGATCCGCAGGATCTCGTATGGCTCGACACCGAGCTTGCCGCCGCCCGCGCCGCGGCGCCCGGCAAGCACATCTTCGTTTACACCCACGCGCCGGTCTACGGAACGACCTACGGCTCGGATCTTTACACCGGCTCCTGGTGGGGCAGCAGGAGCATATACGACCACCTCAAGGATTACCCCGAGGTCGTG
This sequence comes from Clostridia bacterium, assembly GCA_017620395.1. NCBI lineage: Bacteria > Bacillati > Bacillota > Clostridia > Clostridia bacterium. The sequence continues at coordinate 28,899 of JAFZQJ010000035.1, forward strand.
ACCTTCGGCGGACACGTCCACTTCCCGCTGGAGGACGAACGCACCATCTATCAGCGCGACTTCACCTCGCTGAACTGCGGCAGCGTTCAGTATATGGCGATCGAGAACGGCTACCTCGAGAGCGGAAGCAAAACCACGATCGACCCCGACTCCTGGGCTGTTTCCGACGGACTTATGCTTCAGATCGACGCTGACGGCAACGTCAAGATCACCCGAATCGACTTCGGCAGAGACGCGATCATCAAGCAGCCGTTCTACATTCCGGCTCCCGATCTTGAAAACAAGACCAACCTGATGTATTACGACGACTACCGCTTCGAAGAAGCCAACGAAGCGCCCGTGTTCCCCGAGGATGCGACCGTTACCGCGACGATAAACGGCGGCAACGTCGAGGCGAACTTCACCGCCGCGAACGACGACGATATGGTCCACCGCTACGTCTTCGAGATCACCGGCATTCCCAGCGGCAGAAAGACGAGCGCCAAGAGCTTCTCCGAATTCTACAATTATCCGCAGGTCAGGGATATGCCGAAATCCTACAGAAGACTGATTCCCTACACCGCGGCGTCCGGCGACAGGGGCTTCGAGCTCGCGGTCTACGCCGTTGACTCGGGAGGCAAGACGTCCGAGCCGATCGTCTTCAACTCCATCGTCGGCGCGCCGGATATCAAAACGCCGTCCGGAATGAACCTGATAAACGCCTTCTTCATCACCGGCGAACCGCAGGTCACCGGACTCAACGGCCTCTCGGTCACAACGAGAGGCGACACGATAAAGCACAAGACGAAATACGGCTTCTCCGGAGCGGGCGACAGCCGCATGACGATCTTCGCCCCGTCGTCCGCCGCGACGCTGACGGCTCGCAAGTTCGCGATCGAAGCGGCGTTCGAGGTCGGTTCTGTCGGCACGGAGCAGTACATCTTCAGCTGCAGCAAGGATGACAAGGGCTTCTCGCTCTATCTGACCGCGGACGGCCGTATCGCCTTCGATATGTACACGACCGCGAAGTACTCCGTCGTCTCCGAAGCGACCGTGAACCCCGGCGAATACCACAGCGTTATGCTTAACTTCCAGTCCGGCGTCCTCACGCTTTACCTTGATGGCAGCAAGTCCGGCGAGGCCGAGGTCTCCGGCAACGCGAAGTACAACACCAACGTCGGCTACACCGTCGCCGCGCATATCGTGACCGGCTCGACCTACGGCGACTTCTTCGACGGCGTCGTCTATCAGGTCGGACTCGGCAGCGCTAATATCACCGCCGATAACGCCGCCGACCGCGCCGTGGAATTCGAGAACGGCTGGAACTATAAATACGTTCAGTCGATCTACAACGAATACGAAGCCGTGAAGGAGGCGCTCGCGCTCAACGCGAACGCGAACGAATCCGCCAAAAAAATCCTCAACAACTATCTTGTCGAGCTCGAAGCCGCGCTCAACGCGGTCAGCGTCAACGAGGCGTATATCAACACCGTGCTCCGCAGCGAAGCGGTCGCCGAAGCGCTCGCCGACTTCGGCGTCGCCATCGAGCTGCCCGAGCTCAACGCGCCCGCTGTCAGCGGAGTCGCCGACGGCGAGACCTACACCGGGCCCGTCACTATCACGTGGGACGAAGGAACCAACGCCGAGCTCGACCACGAGCCGTTCGAGAACGGCTCCGTCGTCAACACCCCCGGCGAGCATCGTCTGTTCGTACAGAACAAGTACGAATCCACCGCGGTCTACTTCACCCTCGATATCGAGTATGAAGAGCCGGTCGTCAGCATCGAAGACGGCGCGGAGTTCGGCATCCCCAGCGATCCGGTCAGCGCGACCTGGACTCCCGAAGAAGCGGCCGCCACGCTGAACGGCGAGCCTTACGCCGCCGGTACCGAGATAACCGAAGTCGGCGAATACACGCTGGTCGTCACCAACGGCGACAAGAGCGTGACCGTAAACTTCACGATTGTCGATAACTTCATGGTGCCGGTCGTCAGCGTTGAAGACGGCGCGGAGTTCGACCTTTACAACGCGGCTGAGCCTCTCGCGATAACCTGGACTCCCGAAGAGGCGACCGCCACGCTGAATGGCGAAGAATACGCCGCCGGCACAGAGATCACGGAAGTCGGCGAATACACGCTTGTAGTCGTCAACGGCACGAAGGAAGTCACCGTGAACTTCACGGTCGTCGACACCGCGCCCGCGTTCAAGAAGGGCGACATGGACGGCGACGGAGAGATCACCGTCGCGGATGCGCTCAAGGCGCTCCGCATCGCGGCGAAGCTCGTCGAGCCCGCCGCGCAGGACCTCGACATCGGCGACGTCGACGGCGACGGAGAGATCACCGTCGCGGACGCGCTCAAGATCCTCCGCGTCGCGGCGAAGCTCGCGACAGAGGAGAGCCTCAACGCGTAACTCTTCGCGCAAAACGTTCTTTCGGGCGCCTCCCTAGGATTTAGGGGGAGGCGCCTTTTCGTGCGCTGAATAAAGACGCGGCGGTGAACGCTGCGTTGCGAGGATCCGGTATCACTGCAAAAATCTCTCTTTACTTTTTCGTTCGCTTCAACTATAATACATATTGATGAATATAAAAGGAGGACATCGCCGTGTCCGAAATGTACGAATTCGTGCAAAACAGCAAAAACAAGCGCAAAGGAAAGCGGCGCGTCGAATGGAAGATCGCCGTGCTCATTGCGGTCGCGGTCGCGATTCTCGCCGTGATCGGCGGACTGCTCTGGCGTAACATGACCGCCGGCCGGCGCTTCAGCGAATTCTGCGGCAAGCTTTCCGAAAGCACTACCTACGCTTACGAGCACGACTCCGCCGCCGTAGAGGACGCCGACGGAATCTACGGGCTCACGACGGAAAATCTATACGAGCTTTACCAGTGCGTCTGTGTCTACGGCCCGGGCAAGGAACGCCGCAGCGCGCCGGAAGGCGACGGCGTTACCGTGACCTACGGCAACGGCTCCTCGCTGAAGCTTGTCAAAGTCGGGGAGGGCAAGGACGAGGAACTGTTTTTCTGCTATTCCGACGCCGACGGTTACTCCCACGTGTTCCGCGGCGAGAACGTTCGCCTTTCTTATATAGTATCGCGATACCTTTCGCGGAGCAAAAATGAAGTAAAAGCGTGATAGTATGGAAGATATGTACGAGCCGGTAAGGCGGCATGAAGAAAAGCGCCGCTTGGCGAACGACAAAAAAACCTTCATTATAATAATATTGGTGGGGATGTTTTTCATCGGGATGGTTTTCTCGTTCTGGTGGTATATGTCCTATTGGAAGCGTTACGCGAAGCTCAGCTCTGAGATTTCGGCGGCGACGCTGTACGCGTACGATAACGACTGCGCCTACGCGGAAACCGGATCCGACGGCGGCACGCTGAGGTACAAGCTCGAGCGCGGCAACGTCTACGATATCTACCAGTGCGTCTGCGTCTACGGCCCGGGCAGGGAACGCTTCAGGGAGCCGGACGGCGACGGAGTGGAGATCGACTACGGCAACGGCGCGAAGCTGAAACTTGTCTGGGACGGCGAGCGGCTGTACTTTTGCTTCCGCGGCGCAGAAGGCTTCAATCACATATTCTACACTAAGGAAATAGACCTTGATTATCTGATGATGCGTTACCTCGCTCCGGATAAGCAGGGGTAGCGCCTGCTGATTATTGCATAACGGTTCTCTCCGCCGCATATAAATGACCGAAAGGCAGGTCGGTCATTTATGAACGCATCATATGAACGCCGCGCGGCGGAGATCGGCGAGTACATACTTGAAAGCAACGCCACCGTGCGCACGGCGGCGAAGCGCTTTGGCGTCAGCAAGAGCACGGTTCACAAAGATGTCGCCGAGCGCCTGCTCGCGGTCGATCCGTCGCTTTACCGGCAGGTGAGGGCGGTGCTGGATAAAAACAAATCCGAGCGCCATATCCGCGGCGGCGAAGCGACGCGCCGCAAATATCTTTCAAACCGTCCGCCTTCGTCGGCAAAAGCCGATTGAAGGCGGTTTTTTTATTTTCTGTCATCTCTCTGACGAAAAGCGGCGGAAAATCCTTGAAAAAATGCTGTATTTTTCACAAAAATAACTATTGACAAATTGAAAATAGTAATGTAAACTATTAGCGTATGGTATGGGAAGCCATAAAGTGCAATCAATCTTACTAAAAGAAAGGAATGCAGTTATGAAGAAATTTGCAAAACTCATGTCTGTCGTCCTCGCTATTGCCATGCTGTTCGCTATGGCGATCCCGGTAGCGAGTGTTGCGGCGGAAGACGAAATCGCGATCACGATCGAGACTGTCGAGTCTGAAGCCGGCGCGAAGAACGTCGGAGTCAAGGTATTTATGCCCACCGGTTGGTCCGGAGTCGGCTTTACCTTCAATTTCGATCCCGCGGCTTTGACGTTCAAGAGGTTTGAACAGAATCTTGCTGTCCAGCATCAGGCGAGAGACGGCGAAGCCAATGTTTACGCACTGAACAGGAACAACGCCGCTTCCGGCGAAGTCATCGTTTCCTTCGCGTCCGCTGTTGTTGTTAACGGCAAGGAAGGTTATTACAACGTTGACGTTGACGACGATACCGCATACGATTATTTCGGTATCCTCGTATTCGACGTTGCCGAAGGCGTGGAAGGCCTTCAGGCTGTTACCGCTACGGTCGACAAGCTTGTCGGCCCCGATGGTGATATTGAGTTTACTCTCACCAACGGCGGTATCCAGCTGCCCGGCGGCGAACAGCCCCCGGTCGATCCCTGCGACCACGAGTGGAGCGAGTGGGAAGTGACCACTCCCGCGACCTGCGTTGCTAAGGGCGAGAAGACCAGAACCTGCACCAAGTGCCAGGAGACCGAGACCGAAGAGATCGACATCGATCCCGACGCTCACGCCTGGGGCGATTGGATGGATTCCGATAAGGAAGGCTGGGAGCAGAGAGTCTGCGCCAACGATCCTTCTCACGTCGAAGAGAGAGAGAAGAGCGTTGAGCCTCCGGTCAATCCCGATGCTCTCCAGATAGTCATCGAGACCGTCGAGTCCGAAGCCGGCGCGAAGAACGTCGGTGTCAAGGTATTTATGCCCACCGGTTGGTCCGGAGTCGGCTTTACCTTTAATTTCGATCCCGCGAAGCTGACCTTCAAGAGATTCGAGCAGAACCTTGCTGTCCAGCATCAGGCGAGAGACGGCGAAGCCAATGTTTACGCACTGAACAGGAACAACGCCGCTTCCGGCGAAGTCATCGTTTCCTTCGCGTCCGCTGTTGTTGTTAACGGCAAGGAAGGTTATTACAATGTTGACGTTGACGACGATACCGCATACGATTATTTCGGTATCCTCGTATTCGACGTTGCTGAAGGACTTGAGGATGGTCTCTATGAAGTTACCGCTACGGTCGACAAGCTTGTCGACCCCGATGGTGATGTTGAGTATACTCTCACCAACGGCGGAATCAAGCTCGGCGCTGATGAGTGCGAGCACGACTGGGTCGAGACCGGCAGAACCCCCGCGACCTGCACCGAAGCCGGCAGCATAACCTACACCTGCTCCAAGTGCCAGGAGACCAAGGAAGAGACCATCGATCCTCTCAACCACGACTGGGGCGAGTGGGAAGTCACCACTCCCGCCACCTGCACCGAGAAGGGTGAAGAGACCAGAACCTGCCAGCGTGAAGGCTGCAACGCGACCGAAACCAGAGAGATCGAAATCGATCCCGAAGCTCACGATTGGGTCGAGAACGGCAGAATTCCCGCGACCTGCGTTGATCAAGGTACAGTCTATTATGTCTGCAAAAACGATCCCGATCACACTAAGGAAGAGACCATCGACATCGATCCCGACGCTCACGACTGGGGCGAGTGGGAAGACTGCGCTGACGAGCCCGGATTCGAGCAGAGAGTCTGTAAGAACGATCCTTCTCACATTGAGAAGAGAGAGAAGGGCTCCGAGCCTCCGGTTCACGAGCACACCTTCGGTGAACCCACCTACATCTGGGCTGACGATAACAGCACCTGCACCGCTACCCGCGTCTGCACCGCTGATGGTTGTGACGAGACCGAGACCGAGACTGTAAACGCTACTTCCGAGACCACTCCTGCGACCTGCACCGAGACCGGCAAGACCGTTTACACCGCGACCTTCGAGAATGCGGCGTTCGAGACTCAGACCAAGGAAGTGACGATCGACATCGATCCCAACGCTCACGCTTACGGCGCGCCCACCTATAAATGGGCTGATGACAACAGCACCTGCACCGCGACTATGGTCTGCGCGAATGACGCTTCTCACGTCGTGACCGAGACGGTCAACGCTACTTCCGAGACCACGCCTGCTACCACCGAGGCTGAGGGCAAGACCGTCTACACCGCGACCTTCACGAATACGGCGTTCGAGACTCAGACCAAGGAAGTCACCATTCCGAAGCTGAATCCTGAAGAGCCCACCGCTCCCGCCGTCACCGGCATCACCGACGGTCAGGAATTCGATCTCGGCAAGGGCGATAAGCCCGCTCCGACTTGGGAGCCCGCTGACGCTACCGCGACTCTGAACGGCAAGCCCTACACTGCCGGCACCGCGATCACTGAGGCTGGTGATTACACGCTCGTTGTCACCAACGGCGACAAGACCACCACGATCAAGTTCAAGGTCACCGATAGCTCCGCTACCAATCCTGATCAGCCCAACACCTCCGATCTGCCCGTCGCCGGCATCGCGATCGTTTCCCTGATCGCCGCCGCTGCCGTCGTGGTTATCGCCCGCAAAAAGAGATTTGCGAGATAATCGGAACTTGAGCGATTAATGATTGATTAGCACAATGGTGTTATACAGCCCCCGCTGCTTCTGCAGCGGGGGCTGCTTTTTTATTGTTTTCGAAAGCTTCGCCTTTTTGCCATCCTGTGCGCAGCGACCGCTGATGCTATCTTCTGTCATCCTGAGCGAGCGCGTAAGCGCGAGTCGAAGGATCTCACGCTTCCTTCCGTCATCCTGAGCGCAGCGAAGGATCTCGCATCTGCTTCGCATTGTGTGAAAGGCGCGACAACAAAAGAAGACAGCCGCGTATGCGGCTGTCTTCGATTATAAAAGATCTGCTTTTTATTCTATTCCGTTACCGCGTTGACCCAGCAGTTCGCGATCAACTTATGGCCGGTCTCGTTCGGATGCACGCCGTCGGGGGAGAGGTAATAAATATCCTCATACTTGTCGAATTCCGCCTTGAATATCTCATCGAGCGGGATATAGACGTCGGCGAACTCCTTCGCGAGGCGGCGGACGGCGTTCTGCTTGGGGATCAGATCCTCTTCGAGCCAGTGGATCTTATCCGGCACCTCCAGCACGAACGGCGCCATCATAACGATCGGAACGCCGGGCAGCCGCTCTTTGATCTCGCTGAGCAGGCCGCGGTATATCGCCTCGAACTCCTCCGCGCTGCGCGGGTTGTTCTCGTCATAGCGCCTCCACGTATCGTTGACGCCGATGAGAATGCTGAAAAGATCGGGCTTGACCTCGAAAATATCCTTTTCTCTGCGGTTATAAACGTCGCTGACGCGCTCGCCGCTGACGGCGCGGTTGATGAACGTTATACCCTTACCGTTCAGTTTTTCCGCTATGAACGCCGGATAGCCGTATCCGAGGTAGGAATCGTCTTCGCGGCTTCTGTCGCAATCTGTGACGCTGTCGCCCTGAAACAGGACCTTCATATTATCTTTGAGCAGCATGGTTTTATTCATTCCTTTCTTTTTCTTCCGCTATTATAGCATTATATCCTGATATTGTAAACACCGTCTGCAAAAAAAGTCCTTGCGTAATGCCGAGGATATGGTATAATCAAATAAGAAAGATATATGACCGGCACGGAAAGCCCGGCAAGGTATCTGACGGCGCTTTTTCCTGCGGGTATGTATATGAACGGAGCTGCAGATGGAAGACAAGGTCAAAAAGAAAAAACACGGCCTTATTGCGTTTATCGTCGTTATAGCTGTAGTAGCGGCCGCGTCGGCAGCCGTCTTTTTCAGCAGCTATGCGCGCGGAGTCGTGACGTCATTGTATGAGAAATTCATCAATTTTGTCAATTACGACGAAACCGTGAAACGCGTTGAGGAAGACGACGCCTTTGCGGAAAGCTACTCCGCGCAGCCTCGTGAAACGGGCGGAGTCAGAGCGATACGCATTACCGTTCCCGAACGCGATATGCGCGAGGTGAAGGACGGCGCCTATGCGGACTACGCCCTGCCTCTGCTTAACGTTCAGCTCGACTATGCGGTCAACAGCGGATACACGCATGTTTTATACAAAACGTCGCTGTTCAGTGATAAGGACTACGACGTTGCGGGTTATCTGCGCGAGCAGGTCAGCGGTATGGGTATGAAGCTCATTCTCGAGACGGACGCGCTCCTTCTCAACAACGAGAACGACGAGGCGGCGTTTGCCGCGGCGCGTTTCACGCCGGAGTACAAGACCGTACGCGGAGGCTTTCTGCAGCGTCTGCTTTATCCCTCAAGCTCATCCCGTAAGGTCGTTACTTACGGGATAGATCCCGAATGGATATATGTTGCCGACGACGGCGCGCGCAGGCTCAATCCTTCTTACGACGGCGCGCGGGATTTTGTCGTCGGCGAGGTGAGACGCGCCGTGGAAAAGTACGCGCCCGATATGCTTCTGCTGGATACGCCGATATACAACGTGCGCAACCTTTCCGAACAGAGCGCGTTCAAGCGTTTCCCCGGTATGACCGGAGAGGAGCTCCACCACCGCTGCACGAAACTGCTTACCGCGTCGATCTCCGAAATGATGCGCGAAGCCGCGCCGGACGCGCTTTTCGGGATCCGCGCCGACCGCGTCTGGAAGACTCTGGCTGCCGACGCGCGCGGCATAGATATAAACTCGTCGTATTCCGATTACGGCAAGGGCTGCGCGGACACGCTCGAATGGTGTGAAAAAGGATACGTAGACTTCGTCGTGATCGACAACCGCTCCTCGATGCTTGAGAACAACGACTTCATGATCGCGCTCGACTGGTGGAAGAACGTCGAGAGCCGAACCGGAGTCAAGCTGATATGCGGTTATGACGCGAATATGATAAACACGACGCCCGAGTGGAGCGGCTACTATGAGCTTGCCAACCAGTATGATTACGCCGCGAAGGCCAATTGCGCCGACGGCGTTTTTGAAGACTACGACGCGCTGGCGGAGCATTCGGAGGAAGCCGAGCTGCTCTATATGGTGTTCAACAACACCATAGACTTCGGCATTGCGGATGAGGAATTGACGCTGACTTCGCCCGCCGACAACGTAACCGTGGACGTTCCGACCGTCGCCGTAAGCGGCACGTGTGATAACAACTTCGACATCATGGTCAACGGCAGGAAGATCGAGCCTACCGAGCGCGGATTTTTCGCGACGGATATCGAACTTTCCGCGGGGAAAAACACGATAACGGTCGAGCACAAGGGAAAGAAGATCTTACGCACCGTCAACTATAACATCGTGATAATAAAGGACGTTGCTCCGACCGGACAGATAACCGTCACCGGAGGCAGCCGTGTGGAATACACGGTCACCGCGCGCAGCGGCGCGAAGGTCACCGGCAGCCTGAACGGCGAGACGGTGCGCTTTACCGAGCAGTCCCTGCCTTACGAAGCCGCAGGCTCGTCGAATCTGTTCGCTTCGTTCGTCGGGTACTTTACCGCTCCGGAATCCGGCGAGGAGCAGTACTCCATAGGTTCCGCGAGAATAACCGCGTCTTACGGCGACTTTGTCAAGAGTCTGACAGGCGCGAACGTGGTCGTTCAGCCGCTGCCGCCGACGGTCGGCAAGATCGCGGTAGTCAAGGCGGCGAAGGCGGAGAGCTTCCGCGCCGAGCCTGCCAACAGCGATACGAGTCTGCCGCAATACTTCTGGCTGCCGAAGGGTACGCGCGACTACATCACAGGTGAATCGGAGTACAACGGAGACGGCGTTACAAAGAAGTATTACACCCTCCGCTGCGGCCTGCGCGTCTATCAGAGCGACGTCGACGTCGAGGAGGGCGAGCTGCCGATAAACGAGACCTCCGGAGTTACGGTTACGGATTCCGGCAAGTACACGTATCTGACGTTTGCGAATTCGCAGAAGGTTCCGTACAAGCTCGTTATGCACGGGTTGTTCCCGTCCGGGAACGACAGCGCGACTACCGCGTCCTCCGGCGGCTTCAGCAGGCTCGACTTTGTGATTTGCGGCACGGATAAAAAAGCTTCCGTCAGCGGCTCGTCGCCGCTTATGAGCTTTACCTCTGCGTCGGCTAACGCGGAGGCGCATACGGTCACGTATTCGTTCACTCTGAACAAAAACGGCGGCTTCTACGGTTTCACGAGTTACTTCGACGATAACGGGAAGCTCGTTATCCGCTTGCGCAATCCGATCCGTGCGGCCGGCGGCAGGCTTGACGGAATAAGCATCTGCCTCGATCCCGGTCACGGAGGAAACGACGTCGGAGCCAGAGGACTTGACAGGAGCATATACGAGGCTAACGAGAATCTTAAGGTCGCGCTCGCGCTGCGCGCCGAACTTGAATCTCTCGGCGCTACCGTATATATGACGCGCACGAATAACCAGTATTACGTCGACGGCACGCCGATAACCTCCTCAACGCTTCGTCCGAAGCGGCTCGAACTTATCGACTCCTTCGGCGTGGATATCCTCATCAGCGTGCATCACAACTACAGTCCCGCCAGCTCCGGCAACGGCACGGAGGCGCTGTATTTCTACGGCTTCAACCAGAAGCTCGCGCAGACGCTTTCCGACAGTATGGCGGAGGTGAGCGGAATGAAGAACCGCGGCGGCAAATACCAGAACGTCTTCGTCTACCGCAACCACGACTTTATGTCCGTCCTGCTCGAATGCGGATTCCTTTCCAACCCCTCCGACTCGCAATGGCTCACTACCGAGGGCAACACCGTAAAACTCGCCAAGGCGATCGCCTCCGGCGTTGTTGAATACTTCTCTAAATAAACAGAAAAGAGGGACACTTATGAGCGAAACCTTCAAGATAGGATGCCTTGCCGACGGCTTCCGCACCGACGTGCGCACCGCGCTGAAAAAGGCCGCTGCGCTCGGTCTTCAGGGCGTGCAGATCTACGGAACGGGCGGCGAAGTCTCGCCCGATATGACGGCCGCGCAGCGCCGCGAGCTCGTCGATATCATCAAGTCGAACGGGCTGACGCTTTCCGCGGTCTGCGGCGAGATAGGCAGCTTTGCCGAGCCGGAGTTCCGTGCGCAGAGGATCGAGCTTTCGCGCCGCGTCCTCGAGCTCGCCGTCGAGCTCGGCACTAACATCGTCACCACTCACGTCGGCACCATCCCGGAGGATAAGAACGACGAGAATTACAAGATGATCCAGGATGCCTGCTACGAGCTCGCGCAGTACGCCGACACGATGGACGCGCACTTCGCGCTGGAGACCGGCAAGGAGACCTGCGTCGTGCTCAGGGATTTCCTCGACGGGCTCGGCTCCACCGGCGTCGCCGTCAACTTCGACCCGGCGAACCTCTGGATGTGCATACAGGACGACCCGGTGGCGGGCGTCTATACGGTGAAGGACTACATCGTCCACACTCACGCAAAGGACGGCGTTCCGGATCCCGCCGCGCAGTGGGGCTGGCGCGAGCTTCCGCTCGGCGAAGGCGGCGTCGACTTCCCGAACTACCTCAAAGCGCTGAAGGATATCGGCTACCGCGGCTTCCTGACCATCGAGCGCGAAGTCGGGGAGAGGCCGGAGGAGGACATCGCGCACGCTGCGAACTTCCTGCGCCGCACTATTTCCGAAAACGCGCTGTAAAACCTGTTGCATAATAGATTTCTTTATGGTATAATCGACACGTGATGTTATCCGTGTCGATTTGCTTTTATTCGATGCGGAAAAAGCAAAGGATACGGGGGTAAAAAAATGAAGGAAAAAATGAGACAGCACGTTTTCGGCTTCAATCTCGCCGCGGAGTTTCTCCGCAAAAAGCTCGGCTGCGTGCCGGACTGCGCCGTAGTGCTCGGTTCCGGGCTCGCGCCGCTCGCCGAGGGCGAAGCCATACAGGTGATAGATTACGCGGAAATACCCGCTTTCAAGCAGTCGACCGCGCCCGGTCACAGCGGCAAACTCGTGCTCAAGGAGATCGGCGGCAGGAAAGTGCTGCTGATGAAGGGCCGTCTGCACTGCTACGAGGGCTACGACGTGCTTGACACCGTGCTTCCGGTCAGAGCGTTCGCGAAGCTCGGCATAAAGAAACTCATTCTCACTAACGCCGCCGGCGGCATAAATCTCGACTTCTCCGAAGGCGCGCTTATGATGATAACCGACCACCTCGGATTCAACGCTCCTCCCGTGCTTTGGGGCGCGAACGTCGAGGAGCTCGGCCCGCGCTTCCCCGATATGACCTTCGCCTACTCGCGCGAAATGATGGAAAAGGCACGCGAGGCCGCCAAGGAGCAGGGCGTGAAGCTCTGCGAGGGCGTCTACGCCTACACCAAGGGCGCTCAGTACGAAACCCCCGCTGAAATACGTATGTATAAGCTGCTCGGCGCCGACGCCGTCGGAATGTCCACCGTACCGGAAGTCATCGCCGCGCGCCACGCCGGCATGGAGACGCTCGCGATCTCCTGCATAACCAATATGGCCGCCGGAATCACCGGCAAAGAGCTCACTCATCAGGAGGTGCTCGATACCGCGAACCGCGTGATGGGCGATTTCATCAAGCTCGTCACCGCCGTTATCGCGAAACTTTGATAAGCGAGGAATAACATTATGTCGATTATCAGAAACATTGACCTGAAAGACAGCGGACTTCGCAAGATCGACTGGGTGCGCAGCAATATGCCGCTGCTCCGTTCAATCGAGGAACGCTTCGTGAAAGAGCGCCCCTTCGCCGGAACGAAGGTGACGCTTTCCGTCCACCTCGAGGCGAAGACCGCATACCTCGTGACCGTCCTCGCCGCCGGCGGAGCCGACATCCGCGCGACCGGCAGCAACCCGCTTTCCACGCAGGACGACGTCGCCGCCGCGCTTGTGTCGAAGGGGATAGAGACCTTCGCGTTCTATAACGCGACCGCCGAGGAATACGCCACCCATATCGAAGCCGCGCTCGACCACGGCCCGAACATAATCATAGACGACGGCGGAGACCTCGTGAATATGGTCCACACCAAGCGCACCGACCTGCTTCCGAACGTTTACGGCGGCTGTGAAGAGACCACCACCGGCATCGTTCGCCTCAGGGCGATGGCGAAGGCGGGGGAGCTTAAATTCCCGATGATCGCCGTCAACAATGCGAACTGCAAATACCTTTTCGACAACCGCTACGGCACCGGCCAGTCCGTCTGGGACGGCATAAACCGCACGACCAACCTCATCGTCGCGGGCAAGACCGTCGTCGTCGCCGGCTACGGCTGGTGCGGCAAGGGCGTCGCTATGCGCGCCAAGGGCTTCGGCGCGAAGGTCGTCGTCACCGAGGTCGATCCTATCAAGGCGATCGAGGCGTATATGGACGGCTTCGAGGTCATGCCGATGGCGAAGGCCGCCGAGATCGGCGACTTTTTCATCACCGTAACCGGCTGCCGCGACGTAATCACCCCCGAGCATTTCAACGTTATGAAGGACGGCGCGATCATGTGCAACGCCGGCCACTTCGACGTTGAAGTCGCCGTCGCGGAGCTCGAGAAGATCGCGGTCAGGAAGGAACTGCGCCGCAACAACATCATGGGTTACACGCTGAAAAACGGCAGAACGCTGAACGTCATCGCCGAGGGTCGGCTTGTCAACCTCGCCGCCGGCGACGGACACCCGGCCGAGATAATGGATATGAGCTTCGCGCTCCAGGCGCTTTCCGCTGAATACGTGCTCAAGCACCGCGGCGAACTGAAGCCCGGCGTCATCAGCGTCCCGACCGAGATCGACGTCGCCGTCGCGAACGCGAAACTGAAGGCGCTCGGCATCGAGTACGACCGCCTCTCCGACGCGCAGAAGGCGTACCTCGACAGCTGGGGAGAATAATATGAAAAGGCGGTCGTCAGACCGCCTTTGGAATACTCAGGAGATTGTGACAATGCGTAAGACGGATCTTAACGGCGAATGGCGCCTGTATATAAGCGACGGGCCGCGCGAGGCGCGCAGGGAAGCGGAGCTTGCGGATATTACTCCGCTGACCGCGCTTATACCCGAAACCCTCGAAGCGACGCTGGAACGTCTGGGAATACTCCCCGAGCTTTTCGTCGGCGATAACGTGCTGAAGGCGCAGGAGTACGAAACGAAGCACCTCTGGTACGCGAAAAACTTTGACTGCGTCCCCGCGGACGGCGTTCCGACGCTCCGATTCGACGGAGTCGACACCGTCGCGGAAATCTTCCTCAACGGAGTCAAGCTCGGCGAGACGGATAACGCCTTCATCCCGCACGAATTTGCCGCCGAAGGAATACGCGAGGGCGAAAATGAACTGCTCGTGCATATACTGCCTTCCGCCGTTCTTGAGGCGGAAGCGCCGTCGTGCTGGAAATACGGTATGCCGAACTACCGCGACGGAGCGGTGACGCTGCGCAAGCCGCCGTTCACTCACGGCTGGGACATATTCCCGCGCCTTATGTGCGGCGCGCTCTTCAAGGGCGTTTCGCTCGTTAATAAAACGCCCGAGCTGATAAAGAGCGTCTACTTTTTCACCAAAGAAGTCGTCTGGCGCAAAGCGGTCGTACGCGTCGAATACGAAACGGAAGAGGGCGGCGAAGTCGTCGTTTCCGGCGTATGCGGCAGAAGCGCGTTCCGCGCGTCCGCGCCGGCGGGAACCGGCGGAGTCGATATCGACGTTCCCGACCCGCTGCTCTGGGCGCCGAAGGGTATGGGCAAGCCCAACCTTTACAAAGTCAGAATCGAGCTCGTCCGCGGCGGCGAAGCCGTCGAAACGCGCGAGCTTTCGGCCGGCATCCGCGTCGCGGAGCTTGACCGCACCTCCGTCGTCGACGAAAGCGGAAACGGCGAGTTCTGCGTCCGCATAAACGGCAACCGTATGTTCTGTCTCGGCACGAATCACGTTCCCGTCGACGCGGTGCTTTCGAGGCAGAAGGAGCGTCTGCCGAAGGTGCTGGAGCTGCTTGACGACCTCAACTGCAACACCGTCCGCGTCTGGGGCGGCGGCGTTTACGAAGAGGACGAGTTTTACGATTACTGCGACGCCCACGGCATCGCCGTGTGGCAGGATTTCATGATGGCGTGCGCCGTCTATCCCGAAACGGAGGAGTTCAAGGCGAACCTGCGCCGCGAAGCGGAATACCAGGTGCGCCGCCTTCGCAACCATCCCTGCTTGATCATCTGGGCGGGCGATAACGAGGGCGACGCGATACGCCGCGAGTGGTACGACGAACAGCTCGACCCCGAGGATAATCAGCTTACCCGTCAGGTGCTTCCGGACGTCATTGAACGTCTCGACCGTTCCCGCGTCTATATCCCGTCGTCGCCGTATTTCGACCGCGAATGCGTCGAAAAAGGCACGAAGTACTGCCCCGAGAATCACCTCTGGGGCCCGAGAGACTACTACCGGTCCGGGTTCTATCACGGCGCACTTGCGAAGTTCGTCAGCGAAGCGGGCTATTACGGAAGCCCTGCCGCGGATTATATCCGCGAGTTCATCACGCCGGACGCGCTCGGCGACCGTTACGGCAGTCAGTGGGTGACCCATTCGACGGATACACGGAAAACGCCCGATCCGACCTATAATATAAAGATGAACGAGCAGGCGGACCGCATTTTCGGCAAGCGGCCGGAGACTCTCGAACAGTTCTCTTTCGCCAGTCAAGTCTCGCAGGCGGAGGCGGTAAAGCACTTTATTGAGCGCTTTCTGGCGCAGAAGTGGCGCCGGACGGGGTTCCTCTGGTGGAACCTTTACGACGGATGGCCGCAGTTCGATAACGCCGCGGTCGACTACAACTTCGATAAGCGGCTTGTCTATCACTTCATAAAGCGCCTGCAGCAGCCGCTGTGCCTGCTGATAGACGACGAAATGACGCTGCGCGTGATAAACAACACCGAGAACGAATCCTACGCCGAATACCGCGTCAGCGACGTCGGCAGCGGCAGAACGCTGACCGAAGGCAGGATCGCCGTCGCGTACAACTCGAGCATTCCCGTCTGCAAACTGCCCGCCGCGGAAAAGGGCGAGGTCTATCTGCTTGAATGGGACTACCGCTCGAGCGGTCTTACGGCCGAAAGGCACGGGATCAACCACTACCTCCACGGCGATCCGCCGTTCGATCCCGGAAAATACGCCTCGCTGATGCGCAAGGCGGGTTTGATACCGGAGAAATGATATGAGATACGCCGGAATTGATATAGGCGGCACGAAGTGCGCCGTCACGCTCGGGGAAGCGAACGCGGAAGGCGTTGAAATCCTCAAAAAAGAGCGTTTTCTCACAGACGTAACCCAACCCCCGAAAAACGTTATCGAGCGCTTCTGCGCGATTTTGGACACTCTGGGGCGCGTTGACGGAATAGGCGTGTCCTGCGGAGGCCCTCTTTCGTCAAAAACGGGGCGGATAATGGCTCCGCCGAACCTGCCGCTGTGGGTGGACGTGCCTGTCGTCGATATACTGCAAAAGCGTTACGGCGTGCCCGTCCGCCTGCAGAACGACGCGAACGCCTGCGCGCTCGCCGAATGGCGCTACGGCGCGGGGCAGGGGTGCGAAAATATGATTTTCCTGACCTGCGGCACCGGCTTCGGCGCGGGACTGATACTCGACGGGCGGCTCTATTCCGGCTCGCATGATATGGCGGGCGAGATAGGGCACGTCCGGCTCGAGAAGGACGGCCCCGTCGGCTACGGCAAAGCGGGCTCCTGCGAGGGCTTCTGCAGCGGAGGCGGCATAAAGCGGCTCGCCGCGTCGATCGCGGAGAGCGCCGCCGTCAAGCCGGAATGGTATCCCGACCGCTGCGACGCGAAAAGCGTCGCGGAGGCGGCGAAGGCGGGCGACGAAACGGCGCTCGAGGTCTGGCGCGTCAGCGGCGAAAAGCTCGGCGCGGCGCTCGCGATCCTCGTCGACCTCTTCGATCCGCAGCGTATCGTCATCGGCTCGATCTTCGCGCGGAGCGGAGAGCTTCTTATTCCGCATATGGAGCGCGTGCTGCGCCGCGAGGCGCTCAGCCATTCGCTCGAGGGTCTGGAAATACTGCCTGCCGCGCTGGGCGAACAGCTTGGCGACTACGCCGCGATATGCGTTGCAATGGGTGATGAAAAA
This sequence comes from Clostridia bacterium, assembly GCA_017620395.1. Taxonomy (NCBI): domain Bacteria; kingdom Bacillati; phylum Bacillota; class Clostridia; species Clostridia bacterium. Next base: position 46,099 of record JAFZQJ010000035.1, read on the forward strand.
TGAAGTATATCTCTGAACTGATAACAAGATACCCCGCCCTCGCCGGGATCGAGGGCACGCTCAATGCCGCAGCCGAAGCGCTCATCGGCGTGTTTGAACACGGCGGAAAGCTGCTTTTGTGCGGCAACGGCGGAAGCGCCGCCGACTGCGATCACATCGCGGGCGAACTCTGCAAGGGCTTCCTTTCCCGCCGTCCGCTCGCCGCGGAGGAGCGCGAGATAATGAAGCGCGGCTGTCCGGATATTCCGGAAGAGCTGCTCGATTCGCTCCAGCAGGGGCTTCCGGCGGTATCGCTTCCGGCCGCCGCGCCGCTGATGACCGCCGTCGCCAACGACTGCGCCGCGGATAACGTCTTCGCGCAGCAGGTGATGGCGCTCGGCAATATCGGCGATATGCTGACGTGCATTTCCACGAGCGGCAACGCCGCGAACGTCTGCGCCGCCGCGCAGGTCGCGCGCGCCCGCGGAGTTTTCGTCCTCGCGCTGACCGGCGGTGACGGCGGAAAACTCGCGAAGCTCGCGGATATCGCCGTTATCGCGCCGGAAAAGGAAACCTACAAGGTGCAGGAGCTCCACCTGCCCATCTATCACGCGCTCTGCGCGGAAGCGGAGGCGCGCTTCTTCTCCTAAGAAACGATAATTTAAGAAACGATAATTCAGCAATAAAGATGCCTTTTCTTTAGTGAAAGGGCGTCTTTTGTTATCTGTGAATAAGTTTTTGCCGCCGTTTATTATCTCTGCTTAAGTTTTTTAAATAGTTGGGTTGACAAACGAAAAATTCCCGAGTATGATGTTGCTTGTAAGGCGGTGAACAGAATGAAAAAATACTGCCCGTATTGCGGCGAAAGGTCTTTGTCTGGTAATCAAAGATTTATGGGGAAAAGAGTGCCTGCATGGTGGAATAAAGCAGTAAATAAGCTTTGGTTTTCCTGCCCCAGCTGCGGCAAGGAAGTGTATAAGCGCACAGAGGTAAAAGGAAATAAGATATACAGCTTTTTGATACCGGGTTTGATTGTTTCTATGGTCGCTGTTATCGTTTTTGTAGTGCTGAAAATGAATGTGTTTGTGTATTGCGCTTGTGCCGTGGCAGCGATACTTGCGATAATGATCGGTATTGCTGATTATAAATACAGCATATTCACCAGAATGGAAGCAAACACGGAAGACGACGTTGTGGCGAGAGCGAATATCGACCTGAAGGGCGGATTCACAGAAGAAAAAATCTATATCATACGGGCGAAATACAAAAACAAAGTCAACGTCGGCTCTATGTATATCGCCGCCCTGTCGAATTATTCGCGGGAGGACGGAACCTGCGACGTGAGATTTATTAAGCCGCGGAAAGCGGCGGGACTTATCGACGCCGGAAAGTTTGAGGTTTACGACGACGACAAGCTCGTCGGCAGCGGAGAGTTTATCGCTGGCTGAGTTGGAAAAAGTTAGGAATGGGATTACTTAAAAGGGGTATTAAATGAAAAAGTATTATTGCCCATACTGCGGGAGCAGATCTTTAAGAATAGGGCAAAAAATTTTTGGGGTGTTGGAGTTTACGAATTATAGTAAAAGATGTAGCAGTTGCGGTAATGTGGTAGCCCTGATTAGTCATTGGAGCGTATATATGACATTGGTTGGATCTACTATATCAATGATTCTTTCTGTTGTTTTTAAATCTTATGTATTTCTTGCTATATTTCTCTTATTAAACATTCTTTTTTATGCATTAACTATTTTGTTAACAAGATTTGTTAGGCGCGACGGCTTAGATGCGACAGGAAGAGAATACATATGCAGTTTTGATGTTTCGCCATGTGTTAAGTTTCCGCGATTATTCTTTTGCGGTAATTCAGTTTTGGAGATTGAATGTGAAAACAGAAGGTATCCGGCAATAATAGAGTTGATAGATGAAGATGCGGTTACGATTTCTTTAATAAAAGAAGATGGTATTGATTTGAAAGGGAAATCCGTAACCTTCTATGATTATGAAAAAGAAATAGGAACAGGTAAAGCAAAATAAGGTGACAAGCTCATCGGCAGCGGCGAGTTTATCAAACAGGACACAAAACGGACGACGGCGCATATAATGGACCGAGGATAAAACCTCAATACCAACGAAGGTGATTTGTGTGTGCAACTTGACGCCGTGTAATTTCGTCAGATGCCTGCGGCGCGGAGCGTGCAATCTGCGCAGAACGCTCTGCTGCGGATGCCGCCGCTGTCAGCAGACTCCGATACAGCCCCGCGGATTCTGCCGCTGAATAAAACAGAACGCGTACTGCTGTGCAGTACGCGTTCTGTTTTATCTGCGCCGAAGGCGCAATATCACTGTTTTTCTGAAAAAACAATATCACTTGCCGCAGGCAAATACCACTGCGAAGCAATATCACTGTACGTGCAAGCGTAAGTCGGGAGACGCTCAAAACGTCGGGTAGTCAACGCCGATGCGCTTCGCCTTCGTCCTGCCGAGATCGTGGTAGGGTAGGTATTCGACCGCGAGCAGCTTCGGGAACCGCGCGGCGAACGCTTCGCGCTCTTCGTCCGTGCCGTTGACGCCGGGAACGACGGGGCAGCGCAGTATCACCTTCGCGCCGCTGTCGAGCAGGAAAGCGAGGTTTTTGACGATGAGGCCGTCCGGCGCGCCGGTCAGCTTTTCGTGCAGCTCAGTCGGCGCCTTGTGGTCGAACAAAAACAGATCGCAAAGCGGCAGCAGCTCCGCGAAGCGCTCCGTCGGCGCGAAGCCGCAGGTCTCGACCGCCGTGTGAACGCCCTCGCGCTTCGCGAGCGTCAGCAGTTCCTTCAGAAACGCGAACTGAAAGGTCGGCTCGCCGCCGGAAACGGTCAGTCCGCCGCCGGAGGTCTCGTAATACGCCCTGTCGCGCAGAACGACGCGCATTATCTCCTCCACGGACGCTTCGTATCCGTATATCTTCAGCGCCTTCGCGGGGCAGACGGATACGCACTTTCCGCAGGCGGCGCAGGCGGAGAAATCGACCGCGTGCCCGTCCGCGAATGAGTGGACGCCGCGCGGACAAGCTTCCGCACATCTGCCGCAGCCGACACAGGCGCCGGCGTTATAGGAGAGCTGCGGGCGCGGGCTCTTCGATTCGGGGTTGTGGCACCATAGGCAGTTCAGCGGACAGCCCTTGAAAAAGACCGTCGTGCGTATGCCGGGGCCGTCATTGAGCGAGAAACGCTCGATATCAATTATCGTTCCCATAAAGCGTCCTCGAAACTATCTCGCGCTGAACGTCTGGGTCGAGCTCTACGAACCGCGCCGCGAAGCCGCCGACGCGGACTATCAGATCGGGGTATTTTTCCGGATGGACGAGCGCGTCCTCAAGGTCGCCCTTGTTGAGCACGTTCAGCATCGCCTGCTGTCCTCTGCGGAAGTATGCGGCGAGCAGCGCCTTCGTCTTTTCGCGGTACTTGTTGAACATCTCAGTGGTGAACTTCATGTTCTGCACCGCGCCGGCGTGGATCGACGGGTCGAGCTTCACGAGGGAGTTGAGCATCGCGGTGACGCCGCTTACGTCGCGGCCGCCCGTCGGGTTGTTGCCGTTCGCCATCGGCTCGCAGGCGCCGCGTCCGTCCGCGGATGCGCCGGTGAGCACGCCCATGGTAGTGTTCATGGAGTTGTTTATCACGACGACCTTGTAGGTGTGCAGTCCGACCTTCACGGCCTGCGCGTTCGCGCTTGCGCATACCTGCTCGTGAACGCGGACCGCCATCGCGTCCGCCTCATCGTCGTCGTTGCCGTACTTCGGGCAGTCGAGCAGCGCGCGGCGCAGGTCTTCGTATCCCTCGAAGTTCGCGGCGAGCGCCGCTTTCAGCTCGTCGAGCGTGGCGAGCTTGCGGTCGTAGACGACGGACTTTATCGCCGTTAAGCTGTCGGCGGTATTGATATTGCCGTATGACTCAATCGTGCCGCCGAGCCAGCGGACGCCGCCGGAAAGCAGCGGCTTCCCGCGCTCGACGCAGTCGTCGTAAAGCATGGAGAGATAGAGCAAGCTCGCTTCCTCGCCCGTGACGTCGTATTCGATCTTTTCCTGGAGCGCGAGCGCCTCCATAAGCAGGTCGACGTTCGCGGAATAGGCGGCAAAAAGCGTCTCGAAATCGCTGAATTCGCGTTTCGGGAGTATCTGCTTGCCGCGCCTGATATCGCGCCCGCCGAAGAGCGTCGCTTCAAGTACCTTCAGCAGGTTTATCGTGCCGCTGGGGGTGCCGAGCGAGCAGTGCTCCAGCACGTATTCGCCGCAGCCGAACGGCATATAATGCTCGGCGGTCTCGCGGCTGACGCCGAAGGACTTTTCGACGGCGGGGACGTTGACCTCGTCGGAATAGAGCATGGGGTAGATGTAGCCGTCTGCGAAATTGTCGAACGCCTTTTCCAAAAGCGCGGGATCCTGTCCGTCATAGAAGCGGAGCGTCAGCTGCGGCAGTACCTCGCGGTAGCGGCGGCTCGCCTCGATCGCGAGCAGCGCGACGCGGTCGGCGGCCTTTTCGCGCTTGCGCGCGCGTCCGCCTACGATGACGCGGCCGTCCCATATCCAGCCGCGGAAAACCACGAGCTTGTAGAAACCGATGAGCAGGCGGATTATCTCCTCGTCGTCGAGCCCGTCGGCGAAGGGGGCGAGGATATCGTCCAGCCGCCCATAGTCGAGGTTGCCGGAAATATGCGCGAAAAGCGTGATGAGCTGCAGCGCCTCGTGCATATTCTCGGGCGCGTGCGCGGCGATGCCTTCGCACGAAGCCGCCATTTCGTCCTTGCCCGCCTTGCGCGCGGCTTCGGCGCAGCTTAAGGCGATTTCTGCGAGCAGGTCGAGCGCGCCGAGCATGGAGCCGAAGAAGTCGGCGTCGCCGCCTTTCGCGGCGCGCGCGGAGATCTCCGCCTTCAGCCCGGGAATGCCGAGCGTGACGAGTTTTTCGTAGTCGGGAAACGTGCCGCCGATGCGGTAGAGCAGGGAAGCGGCGTCCTCGTAGTCCGCCATAGGCGGCAGCAGTGAGGTTATCTTTTCCGGATATGCGGTTATCGTTTTCGCGGTCGTGGTCCTGCCGCGAAAGCGGTCTGCGGCTTCGCGGAGGCGCTTCGCGGTCGCTTCGTCGACCTCGGCGGCGACGGCCTCGACCTTTTCGGGGTACATATAATAGCCCTGATACTCGTGCTCCTGCGGCGTGAAGCCGACGGCGAGTTCGCGGTATCTTCCGGCGAAAATATCCCCGTCGTCAAACGGCAGGAAAAACGCTTTCGCGAAAACGCGCAGGCAGGCGAGCTCGCGCGCGCCCTTCGGGCCGTTCCCGTGCTCGAGGAACGTATTTATAAACGAGATTATATACTCGGCGTGGTCTTTTGGAGTAAACATGGTATCGCCTCCGTTCACCTCGAATTATAGCGGGTATTTCACATTTGTCAATGCGTTTTTGAGAAATATCGAAAAAGAAAAACGCCCGGGAGACGGGCGTTTTTCATATTGCGGAGTTTTATTCGTTTCTGATTGCCTTGCGGTTTATTTTGCCGGTGACGGTTTTCGGGAGCGCGTCCATATAGCAGACGATGCGCGGATACTTATACGGCGCGGTCATCTTCTTGACGTAGGTCTGAAGCTCCTTCGTCAGCTCGTCGGTGCCTTCGTAGCCCTTGTGGAGCACGATGGACGCCTTGACGACCTGCCCGCGCAGCGGGTCGGGAGCGCCGGTGATGGCGCATTCCTTGACCGCGGGGTGCGAAAGCAGCACGCTCTCGATCTCGAAGGGGCCTATGCGGTAGCCGGAGCACTTGATCATATCGTCGTTGCGCCCGACGAACCAGATGTGGCCGTCCTCGTCCTTCCACGCGAGGTCGCCGGTGTGGTAGCGGCCGTTTTCATCGCAGTGGTCGATTATCTTTTCGCCGTCGTAGTAGCCGCAGAGCAGGCCGAAGGGGCTGTCCTTCTTCGCGTTGCGGACGACGAGTTCGCCGACGTCGCCGACGCCGCATTCAGAGCCGTCCTCGGCGCAGATGGCGAGATCGTAGACGGGGGAGGGCTTGCCGGTCGAGCCGTATTTCGGCTTGAACCATTGGAAATTCGCAATCAGCACGCTGCTCTCGGACTGGCCGAAGCCCTCGTGTATTTCGAGCCCTGTCTCTTCCTTGAATTCGGTGATTATCTCCGGCGCGAGCGGCTCGCCCGCGGTGCAGCAGTGCACGACTGAGGCGAAGTCCTCTTTTTTCAGGCCTTCGACTATGAGGAAGCGGTATATCGTGCCCGGCACGCATACGGTGGTCGGCTTGAAGGTGCGGATGACGTCGAGGAACTTCGCGGCGGAGAACTTGTTGCCCTGATCGTAGCCGAGCAGCGCGGTGCCGGAGATCCACTGGCCGTAGATCAGACCCCACGCGAACTTTGCCCAGCCGGAGTCGGCGTTCGTCAGGTGCAGACCGCCGTCGACGACCTGCTGCCAGTACTTCGCGGTCACGATGTGCCCGAGCGGGTAGCGGTAGTTATGCACGACCATCTTCGGCATTCCGGAGGTGCCGCTCGTGAAGTAGAGAAGCATCGGGTCGGTCAGCTTTATATCGGGGTTGACGGTATAGTCGGGCTTCGCGTTCGCGATGCCTTCGCGGTAGTCGATCCAGCCCTCGCGTTTGTTTCCGACGAGGAGCAGGTTCTCGACGGAGGGACACTGCGGCGCGGAGGCCTCGACCTGCTGTATTACCCAGTCGTCCTCGGCGGCGATGACCATCTTCGCGTGCGCGGAGTTGAAACGGTAGACGAGGTCCTTCGCGGCGAGCTGGTAGTTCGCGGGAATCAGCACAGCTCCGATACGGTGGAGCGCCACTGCGGTGATCCACATCTCCGGCCTGCGCCGGAGTATCGTGACGACCATGTCGCCCTTGCGGATGCCGAGCGAAACGAGGTAGGAGGCGGCTTTTTTGGAAAGCTCCGAGATCTCGCCGAAGGTGAATTCGCGGCTTTCGCCCTCGTCGTTGCACCAGACGAGCGCACGTCTGTCCGGCTCGGTGCGAGCCCATTCGTCGATGACGTGGGTCGCGAAATTAAAGTCCGGCGGGCAGTTTACGGCGTAGTTCGCCTTGAAATCCTCGTAGGAGTCGTATTCGATTCTGTTGATGAATTTTTCCAGCATAGCGATGCCTCCGAAAAGCAATAAAAAAATCCCGGCCAGTCAGCCGGGACGCGTCAGCGCGGTACCACCCGAATTCGTGCCGAAGCACGCACTCATCCGGAGCGAAAACTCCGTGCCATTTGGTAATGCGGCGGCGGTCCGCAGCGGAGACTAATGAGCGCGACGCGCCGTTCGATCCGCGGCTCCGAGGCTACTTCACCCGCTTCCGAACGCGGCGCTTCCACCGTCCGCCGCTCTCTATGCTCCGAAGGTGCGGGGTACTACTCCTCTTCACAGCCTTTGAATATGTGTGGATTTTAGCACAATAAAGGGGTGTTGTCAATAGTTTTTTGAAATAATCTTCCATTTTTCGCCGCCGTATGTTATAATTGTTCCGAAAGGTGGGAATGTTTGTGAGTCCGATAGGAATAATAATACTGTGCATCGTGGTGCTGCTTTTCATCGCCGCGTTCGCGACAATAAGAATGTTCAACAAGCTGACGATCAAAAAGATCGTTTCCGAGGGGAAATACGTCGACCTCGACGAAGCGTTCATCAGGCGCTACGAAGCGCTGCCCGAACTGCTTGAGCTCGTCGGCGGAGGCGAAGCCGTTGCTTCCGAGCGGCAGGCGGCGATCGACGCCAAGCGGGCGGAGGAGCGCGTGGAGCACGACAAGCTCATGGCCGCCGCGCTTTCGGAGCTGCTGGCTGAGAAGGCGGACGCGCTTTCTTCCGGCAGGGGAGCCGAACTGTGCGAAACGCTTTCCGCGCTGGAAAGCGAGATCGCGGATAAGTACGCGAAGTACAACGAGGCGACGGAGGAATACGAGAATCTGCGCAAAACGCCGATAATGAAACCGGTCGTCAAGTTCTTCTCGTTCGAGGAGAAGCCGCTCTTTTAATCTTCAAAAATGTATTGACAAATCGCGGCCGAGGCGGTATCATTTAATCAAGATAACCGATAATCGAAACGGAGGTAACAACGTGGTATTTGAAAAGCTCAGAGACATCATTTGCGACCAGCTCGATCTGGACCCCGAAAAAGTGACCGAAGATTCCCTCATAATTGAGGATCTCGGAGCCGACTCCCTCGACATCGTCGACATAGTCATGACGATCGAGGAAGAATTCAACGTCGAAGTGCCCGACGAAGTCATCGAACAGATCAGGACCGTCGGCGACGTGGTGAAACACATCGAAGCGAAGCAGTAATATAAAAACACGGCGAAAGGGAGCCCGCGAGAGCGGACTCCCTTTCTTTTTTTCAAGCCGCGCCGCCGGAGGAACAGGACGGCGCAACGTCGCGCATATGCGGACGTTCGGTTATTTCATACCGTTTTCGTAGGCCTGGATCATCTTCTTGACCATCTGGCCGCCGACGCTGCCCGCCTGGCGGGAGGTCAGATCGCCGTTGTAGCCCTGCTTGAGATTGACGCCCACTTCGTTAGCGGCTTCCATCTTGAAGCGGTTAAGAGCGTCCTTGGCCTGGGGAACCAGCGTTCCGTTTCTGCTCACAAATACCTCTCCTTTTTCGTCAGATTAGCGTTTGCAAGTTTAGTATCTGCGCTTTCGCGCTCGATATAATCGGCATTTTTTGTAAAAAACTACTTCGCGTCGCCGCCGGTGATGACGGAGCAGGAAATATCATAGGTTATCGGGGATGAGGCGAAGAGCTCGTCCCATTTTTCATAATTCCGCTCCCACCATTCGGGATATGAGTTTTCGACAGCCCTGCCGAAACCGAGGAAGTCGGTTTTCAGCTCGCTTTGCGCGGTCAGTGCAAGCGCTTTGCAGCGGCACAGCGTCTCCGCGCGGAGCGCTTCCTCGGCGGCGGCGTAGAATTCGGGATCGAGCGCAGGTGAAGCGCCGCCCGCCGGGCCCTCGCTCAGCGTGAAGCGCGCTTCGACCTTTGCCTTCAGCGCAAATCCGTACCGCGTCCGCTCCGCTTTGAAGCGGCATTCGCTCGAGATGCAGCGGAAGCCGAGATTATCGCCGTACCCGTCAACGCCGCACGTGACGCTGAACTCCTCCTCTTTTTTCTCAAAAAAGCGGTAGCTTTCCCATTCGTCCGCCGCGATACTGCCGCGCATAACGCCGCCCGAAAAGATGAAAACGCCGTCGGGGAAGACCGCTTCCGCCTCCGCGTCATAGCGAATCTTATTGATAAAAAGCGCATGTCCGTCCTTTTCGAGGCGGCATATCGAAAGCAGCGACGAGCCCGGTATCAACTCGGACTCCGACGGGATGTCGGACGCGAGAAGCCCGACCGCGTATTCGTAAAACGCCTCGCCGCCCGGCTTTATCGCGAACGCCTCGTTCGGACTGCTTTCCGCGGCGACGACGTTGACCGTCTTCTGCACGTCGGCGGAACGCAGAAAAAAGTCGAGGCACCCGGCGACGCTTCCTTCGCAGAGGGAGCGATCTATGATAATAAGCTGCAGGTGCTCATATGTTATCGTTTTGCCGGAATTGCGCGTCGCCTGCGCCAGCGCATCCGAAATGTTCGCACCGCCGCCGGGTACGTCGATGACGTTCGCGGAGCCGTCGCCGTTTTCGGAAGCGACGGGGTCGCAGCACTGGACGAGGCATTCCACGCCGTCTTCGGAGGCGCCGAGCCAAACCGCCATCGCGTAGTTCTGGCGGCTGATATCCACGTTGTCCCAGCAACCGCCGAGTATCAGCAGCGCGGTAAGTGCCGCAGTCAGCCGCAGAACGCGCATTGTCTGTTCCTCCTGTTCCGAAAAGCCCTTATTATCAGCAGTATCAGTATCACGGGAATGAATCCTGTCTGCGCAAGCTCGCACAGATGCTCCGCGGCAATCATTTCCGCGTCGTTCAGCGGAACGAGCAGCAGTCCGTACGCGCACAGCGAAACGATAACTCCCGCCGCAGACGGTTTCAGCCGCGGAAAGAAGCTTACCAACCCGAGGGCGGCGACGTAAAGCGCCGCAACGCAGCTTAAAAAGCGCGGCAGCAGGCGATAGAGCACCATAAAGATGATGTTCGAGCGTTCGGGCATAAGCCCGGAATCGCCGCCGATAAGCTTTGACAGCTCCAGCAGGGGCGAAAACATCTCCGTAGGCAGGACCGTGCCGAATACGGACTGCACCACCGCCGCCAGAAACAGGAACGCCGCGCCCGCGGCCGCGACGGTGAGTCCGACCGGGACAAACAACCGTCCGCGCCGCGCGAACGGCGCGAAAAACAGCAGCATCCACGTAGGGAAGAAACCGGAAAAGACCGAGAACGCCGCGGACGCGCTTTCCGCGATCCCGCCAAACCGCAGGTGGCGCGAAAAGTACGTGAAATCGAGATAGGGAGCGGACATTACGGCCACCACCGCGAGACAGAACGCCGCCGTTACGAAGAAAAACTCGCCGCATCGCGCTACTGAGTTGACGCCTCCGCGCAGCGCGTAGCACGCGGCGGCGATTATCAGCGCCGTCGTCACCGCTACCGGCGTGTGCGGCAGCAGATAGGAGCGCAGAACGTTCATCGTCGGGCGTATCTCGCTCGCCGCGGTCCACACCGCGACGAGAACGACCGCGCCGTTCAGCGCCGCGCCGCCGTATTTTCCGAGCAGTTCGGGCGAATACTCGTAAAGCGTCCGCCCGGGAAACGCCCGCGCAAGCAGCAGCACCGGAACGAGCGCGATGAGCGCCAGCGCGACGGCGGCAGCGCTGTTTGCGATAAAGCCCTGCCGATAGGGTGACATATACGTCACGTTCACGTTCGGCATGCCCATTCCCATGCCCATCGCGGTCAGCGCGCATAGCTGGAAGACGGACAGCCCGTCGTTTTTCGTCAAGCTTCTCATCTGCCGTCACCCCGTACCCACCGCAGCGGAAAGCGCACGAGATCGCGTTTCCAGCGCTTCAGCCGCATAGGCGCGACGGGGAAGAGGTAATCCCGTCCCATACTTTTCAGCGACGCCATGTGTATCGCCATAAAGATCAGCGACATCACCAGCCCGTAAAACCCGAATATGCTCGCGAGCAGCAGCGAGAAGAAGCGCACCGTCCGCAGCGAGACGACCATAGAGTAGACGGGTATCGTGAACGAAGTCACCGCCGATATCGCGATTATCACGACGAGCAGGGGGCTTGCGAGCCCTGCGGAGATCGCGGCTTCGCCGATGACGATTCCGCCTACGATGCTTATCGTGGAGCCGACGTTGGGCGGCATCGAGGTCGACGCTTCGCGGAGCAGCTCGATGAATATCTCCATTATCACCACCTCCGCTATCGCCGGCAGCGGTACCGCCGCGCGTCCGCTCGCAGCCGAAAGCATCAGCTTGACCGGAAGCATACGCGGGTGAAAGGACATCACCGCGACGTATAGCGCGGGAGTGATTATAGTTATCGCGACGCTGACGAGCCGGAGCAGCCGTATCAGGCTCGTGTATATCCACGGCGAGTGGCTGTCCTCGGGGCTTTTCAGGAAGTCGGTGAAGCTGACCGGAGCGATTATCGCCCACGGCGAACCGTCGGGGATGACCGCAACGCAGCCGCGCAGCAGCGCCTCCGTCACGCGGTCGGTGCGCTCGGACGTGACGTACTGCGGGAAGGGGCTGAGGCGGTCTTCCTTAAAAAGCTCTGTGAATTCGCCGACGCTTTTGACGTTCGCGGCGGCGCAGGAGAAGACGCGCTTCTTGACCGCCTCGACGACGCGTTCGTCCGCCGTGCCGGAAAGGTAGCAGACCGCGACCTTCGTCAGCGTGCCGGACTTAAGCTCGTATTCCGCGAACGCGAGGTCGGGCGTGCGTATGCAGTCGCGCAGAAGCGCGATATTGCTTTTGCAGGAGTTTTGAAACCGCGCGTGAGGGCCGAGTACTATGTTCTCCGGCGACGATTCCTTGCCGGTGTCCGGAGCGGGCTTGCGAAGCTCCAGCGCCTGCGCTCTGCCGCCGGGAAAAACAAGCAGTGCGCATCCGGCGCAGAGCGCCTTCGCCGCCTCCCGCGGAGTCGCGGGCAGCTTAACGCCGGCGGCGGCGTGCCGCGCCTCCGGCGCCTCGTCCGCCGTCGACGCGGAAAGCGGCAGTATGACGAAGCGCTGCAGCGCCTCCTTGTTGACCGCGCCGTCGAGGAACAGCAGGACGTATTCCGCGCCGTCCGCGCCGAAAACGCGGCGTTCGGTCAGGTCGGTGTTCTCGGCGAAAAGCGCCTTCACCGCGTCGGCGTTGGCTCGCGCGTTGCCCGTGAAACGCGCCGCCGCGTTCTGCTCCGTCATCTTCTCACCTCCGGGTATATTCTGCCCTCGGGACAGGAAAATAAACGCAAAAAAAGAAAGCCGAAGCGATCGCTTCGGCTTTCGCGCCTCTTTATTCGGTTACGGCAGGGTGATTATCAGCGCTCTCGACTCAGCCACGGTGTTGATCATAAACACCACTGAGTTTCCGCTCAAAACGTCCGAGCTGCTGTACTCCGCTTCTTTGTGTTCGCAGATTTTTTCAAACGTCTGCATATCGTACGCGGCGAAGACAAGCCCGTTCTGCGCGCTTTCCGCGGCGACGCAGAGATACCTGCCGCCGGCGCCGCTGAACGCGTGGAAATAGTCGGAGCCTTCGAGCGTATCGCGGAACTGCGCTTCGTACTCGCTGACGGAGCTCTTTTCGCGGTTGTAAAGCGGCACTCTGACGCCGGGATTCGAGAGATCGATATAGCCGAACTCGGTGCGGTCTACGATATAGGGAACGCGCTCAGTCAGGTGGTTTTCGCAGGGGAAAACTCCTACGTCGATGAGATTATCGAAAAGCTGCGTTTCGCCGGTGGAGATATCATAAACGCCGTATCCGTTCATCCATTCGTAGCCGGATACGTTGAAGATGAACTTGTCGCCCGCGAAGCCGAGCGGCATGGAAGCGGTCGTATCCTCGAAGTTGCCGTTGTTGACGCCGACGTAGGGAACGATTTCTTCGCCGGTTTCAACGTTGACGAGCATCGCGTCGCCCCGCTTGTCGGGCTCGCCCGCGGCGCGGGTCGCATACCACTTGCCGTCGGGGGAGAGGAACCGCTCGTCGTCATGCTCGTATCTGCGGTCTGAGTCGAGCTTTTCGACTTTTACGTTCGCGCGCGGATCTCCGCTGACTTCGACCGTCATATTATCACAGCAGACGTAATGCGAATCGCCGCGGTCGACTATGATGCAGTGATCCCACGCGCCGAGCTCGTATTCGCCGTCGGCGAGCCAGCCGTAATTCGTGTCTATGAAGCGCAGGAACATCTTTCTCTCGCCGTCGACGGTTTTAACGATCACAACGCCGACGAAGCCGTCTCCGTAGTCGAACATATCGTATACACTCTCGGCGCCGGCCTTTTCGCGCAGATTTATCGACGTGATTTTAGGCTCGCCGGTTTCGGTCTGCTGCCCGCCGGACTGCTCCGAAGACTGTCCTGAAGACGACGAATCCGGCTCCGTTCCGCTGTTCGCTGGAGCGGGCGTGTTCTTGCCGCACGCGGCGAAGGTGAAGCACAGGCAGAACAGAAGTATAAACGAAATCAGTTTTTTCATAACGATCCCTCCTTTTTGCTTTACGATTGTATTATAGCATATAAAACGGAAAAAATCGGTTACAAAATAGTTACAGTTTTGTAACTATTTTGTAACTTTTAGGCGCCGCTTCTTTTTGCCGCGAACGCAAAAAGCGTCCCCGAACAGGAGACGCTTCAGCATGTGTTGCGCAGCACATATTGATAGAATCCACAAGAGGAGGGTAAGTGCTTACCCTCCTCGAAAGATGCGTCCATTACATTTTTGCGATCTTGGGCAAAAATGGCGCAGTGGTATATATTTTTCTTTTAACAGCTCTTCCGGCCGATTCATGTCATAACGCACTTACAGCCTTTTTCGATCAGCGTTTGTTTGATCCTTTTCAGCTCGGATCGATCAGGGATGTTTTCCTTGGTCAAGGTATACTTCTTATCGAGCGAAGCATATTTGCCTTCGCCGTATTGATGATAAGGAAATATCTGTATCTCTTTACAGTTTTTTAACGATTTGAACAGTTTTGCCAAAGCATCAAGGTGACCTTCGTCGATGTTGATTCCCTTTATCATAATGCAACGCAGGATCGTTTTTCCACCCATGCGGTCGAGCGCAAAAAGGTTTTCAAGAATCAAACCGTTATCGACTCCCGTATTCGCTTTGTGTCTTTCGGGATTGGTGTCCTTTACATCCCAAAGGAAAAGAGCAACCGATTTTTTCAGCCTCGGCAGGTATCTCGGGTCGAACGAGCCGCAGGTCTCCATCACGACGTTGATACCCTGCTCCTTGGCTTTTTCCGCAAGCAGAACACACCCTTCGCCGTGATACATCGGCTCCCCTCCCGACAAAGTCAACCCACCGTCCCTACCGTAAAACGCTTCGTCTTTTTTGACTTCCGAAATAATTTCATCCAAAGTCAACGTCCTGTATGCGCTTTCGAGCGCACCCGAGGGGCAAGCATCGCAGCATTTTAAACACCCGACACAGTTCTCGCGTAAAACGAGGTGCTCTTCCGTAATAAATCTGTGGACTTTGCCGGGGCATACGCCCTCACACGCCTTACATCCGATACACAAAGAAGGCGTATAAAAAAACTGCGGCAGAGGCGTTTGTGCTTCGGGGTTGTGGCACCACTTGCAGTTTAACGGACAACCTTTCAAGAACACCGTAGTCCTGATTCCGGGTCCGTCGTGCGTCGAAAAGCGCTGTATATTCGTGATCGGAAGCCGAATCCCGTTTTCATCCTTCATGTTCTGTCCTTCCTATGATCATATCCTGCCACTCTTTCGTGAGCGTCACAAAACGAGCGTTCCAACCGGAGACTCTGACCGACAGCGTTTTATATGCCTTTGGATCCTTCTGCGCGGCTCGCAAGGTGTCCGCGCTTACGGTATCCATCTGTAAAAAGTATCCGCCCAAATCGACAAATCCGAGAATCAGCGACTTGATTGCGGCAACACCGTTTTTACCCGACAAAGCGGTCGGAGAAATATTGATATATAACGCCGTGCCCGTTACCATTTCCGAAAGGTCTGCTTTGCAATAAGAATTGATGACCGCCGTTGCACCAACGGTATCCGTTCCGGGGGTCGGTGACGAATTGCCAGCCAGTACAGCGCCTTGATACGCGCCGAAAGGCGTCGACAATCTTTGTTTTGCCCACTCGATCTGCCTTCCGAAAGTCGAAACGCCGGCAGGAAAGAGAAAATTCACCTTCGTATCGAACTCACGGCAAATCAGATAAAAATCGTGAAGTATTCTAGCGTATATCCCGTCAACTTCGTCGTTGTCCGTGCCATAATATTGATAAGACAAAATACGATTTCTTAAAGCCTCGTTACCTTTCCAATCGTTTTTAAGAACGGTCATAAAAGATCCGAAAGAAACGATCTTTTCATCAAAAACAAGTTTCTTGATCGCATATAGACTGTTAACGGTATCCGCAATACCACCGATATGAGGAGATAAAACGGAATACTTGGCGCCACCGTTACAATATGACTTTGCGCTTTCTATACAATCGTTCTCAAAAAGCGATACAGCCGAGCAAGGAGTCTGTGAATTGAACCAACGGTAATACGGGTTGTCGTCGGGATTGTCGATATATTTTTCTACCGATGCATATAGTTTTCCGACCTCATCGCGAAGATCGGAAATATATTTATGATACAACTCTTCAAAATCGGCAAATTCTATATTTTCATAATCGTTTAAAGTAACCTTCTGCAAGAGGCAGAGCGAATCGAAAGAATGATACTCGAACCGGGTTTTTCCGGGAACCTGAACTTCCCAACAACCGTCGTTTGCAAAATCGCGGGCGTCTCTTTCGGGATAACCGTAATTTGTCATCGCCTTGATAACGAGCTCTTCGTTATATAAAGCCACCACCCCGCCGCCGTGGCGAATTACGCGTGCGACTTTATCGAGTAGTCTGCGGGACGTATTTTTATTGACCCTTACGGAAACCGGGTAGTCCGATATGCCGAGTTCTTCTATGATATCGAGAACAAGATATGTCACCTCGTTGGTAACATCATTTCCGTCCGCATCGATACCCGATAAAACAATGTTTTGATAATGCTGCGCGTCGCCGCTGCCAAGCGGAGTATCTTTTTGTATCCACTCCGTCCCCTTAATAAAGAATGATGCTAAAATCTCCCTTGCTTTTTCTTTCGTCAACAGACCTTTTTTTACATCATTTTCATAGTATTTGCCGAGCATTTTATCAATTCTGCCTATACCCGGGAAATTCCCTGTCAAACGAAGAAACGAGAATATAAACCAGATCGACTGCACCGCTTCGTGAAAAGTCCTTGCAGGTTGAAAAGGAACCTGCAACAAGTTTTCATAAATATCCGGTTTCAGATCCTTAACGGCCGCAAGATAACGCAAGTGATAAATTTTAAGGCATTTTATCACATTTCTCAGACTGAACAATAATTTTTTCTGTTTGTCCGAAAGGGTGCAGTCTTTTAGTCTTTCTTCAATCTTTTCCGAATAAAAATCTATGCCTTTATCAAGCGTCGTTTCATAATCCGTCGTCAGATGACTAATGGAAGAAAAAACAAATTTATTTTTGTAAAAAGCGGGCACGCGATGCCATATAGCCGCGCCGAGCGTTGCGGATCCGGAAACCAGTTCTTCCTCACAAATCCGTATCGGTGCTTCTCTTGCGATTTTTTCAAGTAAAAAGTCATATTTTTCGATCGGTGTAAGCTCTTCAAAAGAAGGATCGACAACATTCAGATATGGCGTCTCCATTGCTTCTGTCCCGTATTTTCCTTGCAAGGATTCCCAAGCCCATTTCCTTATTTTTGCAGACAACCGAATCGGTCTTTTTACGCTTGACGCGGTAGGAAAAACCATACTTTAACTCCTTTATAACAGGACACAATTCTAACACAATACACCCTTTGTTCTTTTCAATTATGCCATATTTGCAGAGAATAATCAAGTGGTTGGGGGAAATAAGTTTATCAGGATCAAAGTTTTTTTATAGACCCGGTTTTGACCTGTATCGTTTGCCTATTGAATACCCAAAAACTCGAAGAAGCCATTATTTCAAGCACTTTTAAGGCAAAACAAAAGAAACGGCTATTCTATCAGAATAACCGTCTCTTTATGGTCGGAGTGTTCATAACGCAAGTGAATTTTATGATGAAATCCGGCGCGATACACATTCCGATGCCCGACCGTAACAACCGTTCGACTTATCTGAAACAACAAAAACAAAGAAATTTTGGAGGTTTCAGATCATGAAAGAATTAAAGAAGTATATCATTGACGAAAAGACCGGGCTGAAATATGAATTAGTGGGCGATTACTATTATCCCTGCCTGAAAGCACCGGAGACACCAAAGGTCGGCAGATTCGGAATGATGTATCACGATTATCTGCGTAACCATAAGCGGGCTACATATTCGGGGCTTATGCTGTCGGGCAAACTGAAAGAGCAGATCGAAGAGGTTGACCGGCAAGCGGAAGAACTGTTTTCTCAGTTGGTTGAGCAAATGATACAGGCTGAGGGCGTAACCGAACAATTAAAAGCCGCCGACCAGATGGAATGGGTGCGCAGGATGAACAACATCCGCAACCGCGCCGAAGAGATCGTGGAAAGCGAGGTGGTGTTCGCATGACTTTACTTGAAAACTTATGGTACGGGAACGTCCATCCGGTCGAAGAATTCCTCGAGGGGAATAAAGAGTACAAAAACCTACTTCGCATTGCGGCAAAGGATCAGGAAAGACTCAGCGCTTCTTTATCCCCCGAGCAAGCCGTACTGCTTGAGAAATACGAATCGGCGGTAAAAGAAATGAACGCTACGGCAGAGGTCGAAGCGTTCTCCTACGGATTCCGGCTCGGCGTCCGGCTGATGATCGAGACGGGCGTTCCGCTCATGCAATAGGCATATATAACGCACAGCGACGGGAGGAATCCCGCCGCTGTCTTCATATAAACTTTCATAGGATTGTAAAAAGCGCACCGAACGTATCAGCGTTTTCCCCGAAGGCAGTAGATTTTGTCACAATCTTATGATATAATGATATGAGATAGAAGCCGAATATGAAAGAAAAGAGAACAGCCTATGATAAAGAGATTGATAACGATTATACTAATCTGCTCAGTGATCGTTTCGTCGATTGCTTTGCTGTCGTCTTGCGATAAACCCGATGCCGGACAGACGACTACAAGCGATACAGGAGGACAGGAGCAGCCGCCTGAGCTCACCGACGGACGAACCCTGTTCATCTATATGTGCGGCTCGAATCTCGAGACGAAACAGGGGCTCGCCGGAAAAAACATTGACGAGATACTCGCGGCAGATGCAGGCGATCTGAATATCGTCATCCAGACGGGCGGAGCCAAGACCTGGCGCTCCCACGGGATAAGCAATACGGCGGCGCAGCGGTATGAAGTCAAGAACGGCGAACTTATCCTCCTCGAGACGCTTTCCCAACTCAATATGGGTCAAAGCGAGACGCTTTCCGATTTTCTCAAATGGGGACAGGATAAATACCGTACAAGGAATAATATGCTTATTCTCTGGGATCACGGCGGCGGGAGCGCAAAGGGCGTATGCTTTGACGAAAATTACAGCTTTGACGCACTGACGCTTGCGGAATTGAAATCGGCGTTTGAAAACGTGGGACTCTACACAAAATTCGATATCATCAGCTTTGACGCCTGCCTGATGGCGACGATAGAGACCGCCGACTATATCAAGGATTTCGCCCGGTACCTTGTCGCCTCGGAGGAGATCGTTCCGTCGGGCGGCTGGGATTACAAAGCGGTCGTGGAGTCGTATTCGTCAAAAGAGGATCCGACGGAGGTCGGCAAGGATATCTGTGATTCCTTTATGGCGAAATGTGAAAAGAGCAAAAAAGCGGATATTTCCACCCTTTCCGTGATCGATCTGTCGGGGCTGGATCCGATATTTGAACGCCTTGATTCCCTGGGACGGGATTTGTCGGAATACGTCGGGAAAGATAACGCCTTTTCAAAGGTGATCGCCGCCGCGAAACGGTGCGAAAAGTTCGGCTACGACAGCGTTTTCAAAGGAAGCTCGAACATGATCGACTTTCTCGATTTTACAAAGCTTCTCGCATTGAGTGATTTCGACGAGTTTGTTAAGATGTACGAGATCGTGGAGGCAGCGGTCGTCTATTCGGTAACTGCTGAGGAGAGAAACAACGGCGGGATCTCTTTCTATTATCCTATTGACTATAACGAAAAAGAAATCACCGAGTATATTTCTCTCGGCGTATCCGAACCGTATAACGCGTTCCTCTCCACCTATTATCTGAATGCACCGAAACAGACTGTCACTTTTTCCGACAAGGGCTCCGTGGCGGAAAACGGCGCTTTCAAGGTGTCGCTGACGAAGGAGAGCAAAAAGTATCTCTCCACGGTGACGTATAACCTGATCGAAAGGGACGCGGACGGTACGGAGCGAATCTTGTATTCGGATATCGATTTCGAAAGCGACTGGGACGATCTGACGTTTTGCTCTGCTTTCAAGGGAACGCGCAGACTGTATAACGGTCACCCGATCTGTTACGCTCCCGTGCGCATAGAAGAGACCGTGATAGAATACAGCGCCCCAATCTCGATCAACGGCAGAAAAGGTAATATGCACTATCACTTTTATCTGAACAAAGGCGAAGAAGAACGCTTTTACGCGCCGCGAAACTGGAGCAGTATGAAGGAAAACTGGCTGCCGAACGAGTTTTACAACCCTTGGGAGGGAGATACCGTTCAGGTGGCGGAATGCCTTATCAGAAACGGAGACGAGTATATTCCGGTATTCGGCGAAGAATTTGAAGTGAAAGAACTGGAATTTGAGGAACTGTTCAGTGAAATAACCGAAGTTCCTCTTTCCGGAAGCACATATTATTACGTATTCGTCGCCACCGACATCTTTGGCAATACGTATTATTCGGATATGGCGACTCTCGAAATGGAATACAACTACGACGAGTTGCTCAATAATCCGTTGCCCGACGGCGTTTTCGCGGGAAAGGTAACGAAGATCGAGCCCTATCACATTGATTGATCCATCCGTTTTACAAACAACGCCCTTTGCAGATCGATTTCTGCAAAGGGCGTTGCTGTTCTTATGATTATGAATCAATATCGCATTAAAAAATATATATAACCTTGAGTCCAGTTATAGTTATAGCCGATGTAATCATTAGTTACACCGGTAATAGCTCTGTCATTAGATATTTGACGGATATAAACGCAATGATTTTTTCCCAACCAGTTATCCTCATATGTGAACACTAAACAATCGCCTATATAAAGACCCGCGGAACGAAATTCATCTTTCATATACCAATGCTTCATTCTCGCAAAGAATTCGTTGATCTCCTCAACAGTCCAGTTTTTGGATTTTTTGATAGTACTTTCGTTATTTACCCCCTGCGTTGTTACATAAGTAGACACCTTGCAGCCGAGGGTATAGCAATAAGGATAATAAGATTGATCCGTCTCAACCATTTTATTTACAAGGCTCACATCGACTCCATCGTTGACCCCCTTTGTACCGATACACATATATACGTAATATCCGCCGGCGCCCTGATTCAGGTCTCCTGTGAGTTTGCTGTCGTGGGGAATGCTGCGGCTTGCCGCCGAAGAACCTTTCAGGATTTCAATACCGGAGACAGCCCTCTTGGTTTCCGCCGTATTCTTGAAGTAATACAGATAGAGTCCCTTGCTGTTCGATCCGCAGCCCCTGTTCAGGTTGCCGGGAAGTCCTTTGAAGAAGTCGTCCCCGGTATATGGCGCGGGGTATCCGGTTCCAAGCCCGTCAACGGTTATACTCTCCTTATATTTATTCGCTATATAAAACCCGGATATCGCTTCATCGAAATGCTCGGTCGTTTTATATCCGAGGAAGATATAACAGCCTTTTTTTGTACCTGCGTTCAGGTCACAGCCGCTGTAAACCGTATATCCTTCATCGATCAAATATTGTCTGGCTTCTTCTCCGCTTGTATTCGAGCCGGCGATTTTAATATCACTTATGTATATTCTCGCTTCCGATTGCTGCGCGATATGTAATTTAGCTTTAATTTCGCTTGCAGGACGCCCGCTGACCTTCCAGATGGAAGAGTCCAGTGCTTTTTGGAATGCGGCGCCGATCAACGCGTAGCGATCTGAATCGGGGTTGGCTGCCACTTTGAAGTGAAACGCCAAAACGGAGATCGCGTCGGCAAGGTTGTATTGAATCGTCACGCGGTTGGCAAGCCGAAAATCGTAGGTTTGCGAATCGAAGTTGTAGGTGTAAGAGCACAGCTCGTCATAAAAACTGATGGGGTTGGACGCCACGGGCTTATCAAGCGAACTGCAGATATTTTTGAAAGCGACCTCCAGATCTCTGATATAGTCGTTATAGGAAGCGTACTCCGAAGGGCAGTTCGGATCGGCGATTTGAGCGTTGAGATAGTTCATGACCTTGACGTTATACTGTGCGGCTTCTTTGTCGGTCATACCGTCAACATCGGGCAGATACTCTTTTCGCAGCCTCTCTTTTTCCGTCGCGACCTGCTCAATCGTCATGCCGGTATAATCAGGTGTAACGCCTGCCTCCTCAAGCGCCATATCAAGCGCGGCGCGTTTCTGAATGGCTCTTGTGACGTCGATCGTATGGTTGAACTCGATCAGCAGTGCTTCAAAATCGTCGATTTTGCTCTTGAGTTCTCTTTTTTCTTCCTCTCTTGACAAAACCTTAGTCAAAAGCACCAGATCGCCGATCGACTTTTTGATATCGGTGATGCCCGCTTGGATGTTATCCAGTTTTTGGTCCATAACGGCAAGTTGTTCCATTACTTGTTGGTGTTCGGATTTTACAACTCCCGTAATTTCCAACACACTCTTTGCAATGTTGAATACCGTGCCGGCATTGCCCGCCCAGTAGCAGATGTTGCCGAACGTGGTGTTTTGACCTCTGGTGAATTTCTGTATCTCCAGCAACGTATCGGTATTGAGCGATACCTCTCTGCCCAGTGATTCTGCTGAATAACTGCGGCTGTAAGTATAATCATCGGAAGTCTTTGCGCCCCATGCGTTTGTAACGGCTCCGGCTTTAACGGTAACTGCGCCGTCAAACTGATAGTTTTCCTCGGTAAAACCGCCGTTCGGCACTGAAATGACGAGGGTGGCAAGATTATCCGCATCCACGGTCACAGATTTGACCGCCGCGCCGGCAAATTCGTCGCCCAAAGCAATTTTGTCAGCAGTAAAAGTACTGTCGGCAGTACCGCCGTAAATATAGAGTTTGAGCGTTAAATCAAAGTTTTCGCCATTTTTCTCGATATAATCGAAAACGGGATAGAAGGTCGCTTGTGATAAGTGAACTTCAGTTTCGTATGCGCCAAGCGTCATTTTTTTGCCGTTGATAAAGTCGACAAAATCGTTGATACTTGCAGCGTTTTCAACTGTAAGGGAGAGCCGAACCCTGTTGTCATCTGTCTTGGTCAACGCTTCCACGGTCGCGCCTTCCACGGTCACATTGTCTTTATTGAGGGTATCCACGTCAGCAACGCCGTATACCATGAGATCAGCGGTAACTTTGCCGTCGGCATAAGAAAGGGACGAACGATCAAAACCGGCATAGTCCATTTTGACGTTGATTTTGGCGGACACGTCGGCATAGCCGTTTTTGATGCCCGAGGATTTAACGCCGACGACGCCCCATTGATAAGCATCGGCTTCGTTTTTTGTAAACGCGCCGCTGATTTCAAGCGTCAGGTTGCGGCTGCTCTTGGAAACGATCTCGCAGTCGATCTTGGCAAAAGCGTTATCGAAGAAGAGATCTTCCTCGCTCAGTCCGTCTTCAAACTCGGCGCCGCTGATGGCAAGCGCAATGCGGAACCGCTCGGTGCCGAAGTAAACGCTATCCACGTCGGGCGTAAGCGCGATCTCCGGAAAATCCACGTCAACGTACACGCAAGCGTTGATATTTTTGAGCGATATGCAATAACAATCTGTGGAAAAATCCGCAGCGTACTTATCGGTGAAACTGACGTCATAGCCGCCGTTCGCGTTGGCTTTGACGCTGTCCACCGCAGCCATCAAAGGAAACAACTTCTCTGGGGTCGGTTCTTTGATTTCATCCGTCGGGGCGTCGTTCGGATCCAAATACCGAACTTCAACGTTGTCTGGCGTCAGTCCGTCAAGTTTGATTATATCCGAACTGATCGTCGTGGTATAGCTGCCGCTCTTGCTGAATTTAACCGGAGTGGCGGTGATGGTTGCCTCGTTTTCCGTCTCATCGGTGTTCTGTTTGCACGCCGCAAGAGCGGGCACGAGCATCAGCACCGTGAGCATGAGCGCGAGGATTTGCTTCATTTTTTTCATATATGTACTCCTTTTAAATGATTTACAATGAAATTGCGGGCTTGTTTACTTCACCAGAACGGCAAAATGCGGTTTTTCGGGCAGGTATTTGATCTTCACCGTATCGCCCACACGGATGCGCCCGGGCGCGTGATCCAGCTTGGCTTCCACCGTTTCTCCCTGCGGATTCCGATAGGTCACGTAGTGGGTGTAGGTATAGTCCACGCCGTCCTCGGAAGAGACGGTCCGTTCCTCTTCGATCCGCGACACGACGGCGTCTGCCTCTACGCCGTTTTTGCGGATCTTACGGTTTCGGATCACGATGTAGATCACATATCCGATGATCAGCGCCACAACCGCACCGAACAGAATGTATTTCAGCATAATATTAGTATCCCTCCTCAAGGGGCATTGACGGGATGTGTGCGGATGGTGCATCCAGACTATGCCCGCAATCCATATGCTAAAAACTATTATATTATAGCACATTTGCTTCTCTTTTTCAAGATTCAAAGATGAAATTATAATGAACAGTCGCTGCAATTTAAAATTGTCTCAGCGCAATCTTGTCGGTAAACACCGACAACCGAGAAAAAAGGCGTGCTTTTTTTAATTTTACCTCTTGACAAGCGAACGTTTGTTCGCTATAATGATATCTGTGATTTTGTCGCTTTATGCGGGAAAAGCACGAAAACTGAATATCGGTGTCAACATATTTGCGGGTTTCACGCCCGACAACGCGGCGGCAGGCTAACGAAATTGCCGCACACATCCCATCTGCCTTGGATCACGGGCTGGGATGCAAGCCGTAAGTGATCCCGGACTCTTAACAGGAGCCGTTACATAGACACACTTTTTAAAGCGAGGTAGTTGTCTCGCCTTTTGGTGTTTCTATGCAACGGCTCCTTTTTTGTTCTTTGACAACTGAATAGCCGTCCGAACGGGATATGACTTCGCCACGACGCCGAAAGGTCGAGCGAAGCGACGCTGCGGTGAGATTCCGGGGCAGGCACACAAAAACGACGTTCGGGTAAAACGGCAAATGTAAATGTATTGTTAAGATTTCGGGAAACGGGTGAATTTTGCCATTTCTCGCTGCCTACATAGTGAGGGAAACATATAAATCCGTTATTAAATAACTGCCCCCAGTTTTGAGATCGCAATTACGAATACTGCGCCCACCTTGCGGAAAGTGACTGTCAAATTTGACTCCCGATCAACGAAAGGATGCTCGGGCTGACTGCCACTTTTGCCCCCTATGACGGATATGACGGATGTGACGGATCATTCGCCATATACCGTCCGTACATCAAAATTAAGAAAGGACGTGAAAGAATGTCAAAACGCAAAACACGAAATACCGTTCTCTATGAGGGCGAAAGAGAGGAGGTGACAACGATATGAACGGACTGAATGTAAGCAACCGTATGCAGGGCTTCGATATCATTGACGCCGATACGCTGATGACTAAGCCCCTGCCGAAGAACCGCTTTCTTGTGGAAGGGCTTGTGCCTCAGGGAGTGAACATCCTCGCGGGCGCGAGCAAGACCGGCAAGAGCTGGCTGATGCTGGATATGGCTCTGAAGATCGCAGCGGGCGAGCCTTTGTGGGGATTGGAGACGACACAGTGCGACGTGCTGTATCTCTGCCTCGAGGACACCTATCAGCGTATCCAGGAGCGACTGATGAAGCTGACCGACGAAGCGCCGCAGAACCTGCGATTCTCGGTGGCGGCAAAAACGCTGTCGAACGGACTGGAGCAGGATATTTCGGATTTCCTTCATTCCTACCCGTTGACGAAGCTAATCATCATAGACACCCTGCAAAAGATCCGCGCGCCGAAGGTCGGCAGCGTCGGCGGCGTTTACGCGAGCGACTACGAGGATATGTCGGCGCTCAAGAAGATTTCAGCCGAGCGCGGCGTTACAATCATGCTCGTACACCATCTGAGAAAGCAGAAGGACAGCGACGTGTTCAATCAGATCTCCGGCTCCACCGGGATTATCGGCTCGGCAGATTCGGCGTATGTGATGATGCGCGACGCGCGCGGGAGCAACACGGCTCTGCTGATCGCCACCGGACGCGATATCGACTACCAGCAGTTTCGCATCAACTTTGAAAATCTGCATTGGGTGATGGTCGAGCGCAAGGACGGAGAGGAGTTGAGAAAGGAACGTATCCCGCAATTCCTTTTTCAGCTGGTGGACTTCATGAAGGACAAGCCGGAATGGTCGGGTACGACGACCGAGCTTCTCGCCGCGCTCGGAGACGAGGAGACCTCGCCCGTTTCGGCGGCGAAATCCATCGTGCATTACTACTATGAAATTCTGTACCCGGCGGGGATCGATTTCAAGGCGACGAGAACAAGCAAAGCGCGGGTACTGAATTTCAAAAAGCGTGACGGATGTGACGGGAGTGACGGATAAATGGCTATATAACCAAACAACCGTCACAAGCGTCACAACCGTCACCAGTGTGGAAAGTTTTAACGGGGTGCAGGGAGACTTTTACAAAAGTCTGCACTGCCGGGAAGACGACCGCAGTCGTCGAGGGCGGAGCCCTGAACGCAAGAGATATTCTGCGCCCACCGGGCGCGAATATCCGCAGCGGTAAGCCGCCTCGCAGAGCCCACGACCATGACATCTTTGCAGCTCTGCTGAAAGTGTCATAGTGGGTTACGCGCTTTGAAAAAGCTGCGTAACCGCGAAGCGAACCATTGTAAGAAAAATTTGAAAGGAGCGATGAACTATCGCAAGAAGAACTACAGCGTCGCCCGCGTAAAGGCGTACACGACGGACGGCGTAGGCAAGATCGAACGCCATAACGAACGCAAGAACAAGAACTACGGGAACCTGAACGTCGTACCGGAGCGGTCGCCGATGAACGTCCACTTCAAAGATCCCGGAGGGATGACCTACAACGAAACGCTGAAAAAGATGCTCGAAGAAGGCACGGCATCCCGGCGCGGTCAGAAAGAAAACGCAAAGGTGTTTGACGAAATGGTAGTGGATATCAACACGCAGTATTTCGAAGAACACGGCGGCTACGATTACGCCGTCCGCTTCTATGAGGAGGCGTACCGCTTCGCCGTAAGCGAATACGGCGAAGCGAATATCATCTCCGCCGTTATGCACGCCGACGAGCTGAATAAGGCGATGACCGCAAAATACGGTTATCCGGTGTATCACTATCATATGCACATCGTGGCGATACCCGTCGTTGAGAAAAAGGTACTCTGGACGAAACGGTGCAAAGATCCGAAGCTCGTCGGAACGGTCAAAGAGACGATCCGGCAGATCAGCCATTCAAAGAAATGGAAATCCGCGCCGAAGCTCGACGAGCGCGGAGAACCCGTGAAGAATCCCGATGGCACTCCGGTGCTGGTCACGTCGTACAGTCTTTTGCAGGACAGATTCTTTGAGCACATGAGCGGAGCCGGATTTGAAGATTTTGTCAGAGGCGAGCGCGGCAGCACGACGGAGCATCTTTCCTCGCTCGACTATCAGATCAAAAAGGACACAGAACGACTGAATGAGATCAAAGCGAAGATCGAAAAAGAGCAGGTCGTATATGATACCATTCATCCGGAGAACAAGACCTTTATGGAGATCGACGATATGGGCAAGAAAGGCATCACCGGCAAGTACACCGTTGCGAAAGAGGATTACGACGCGCTGACGTCGCTTGCCAAAGAGGGCATTTCAAGCCGAGGCAGGATCCGCGATCTGAAGGAGGAAAACAATCGTCTTCGCAACCGCGTATGGAGTCTCGAAAGCCAAATAGAGCGTTTGCAGGACTATATTCAGCGCCTTGAAGACTTTTGCCGTCCGTATCTGGAAGCGATGAAACGATTCCCGGAGAAGGTCAAAGAATTCTTTACGAACCTGCTGAAGCCAAAGGAAAAGGCGAAGGAGCAGGAGCCCGAAATCCAAATCAAACCGAAAAGAAAGAAAAAGGAGGAAATCAGCCGATGAACGAAGAGAGATTCATCGTAGGGATCGGACAGGGGGATCACGAATACACCGTCAACGGGGTGAAATATATCGTGAATCCGGTATTCAGACCGTTCGATTTCAAAAACTTCAAGGACACCCTTGCAGACGCTGTTGAAAGGTACTTGAAAAACGATCTCGCAGAGTGGACAAATGACGAAAAAGGTGGTATAATGAGCACGGAATGTGTATCGACTGCCGGAAAGGAGGACTAATGCAGTCGAACAAGAAAAAACAAAACGCGGGGGTCACCGCTCTGTACTGCCGTCTGTCCCGTGACGACGGCACCGAATGCGAAAGCAATTCCATCGCCAATCAGAAGAAGTATCTCGCTCAGAAGGCAAAAGAGTACGGCTTTACCAACACGAAGTATTACCTTGACGACGGATACACGGGTACGAACACCAACCGCCCCGGATTCCAGTCGATGCTCGATGATATCGATATGGGCTTCGTCAGCGTGGTAATGGTCAAGGACCTGTCCCGTCTCGGTCGTGACTACGTGGCGGTCGGCTCGTTTCTCGACAGCTATTTTCCCGAACACGGCGTCCGCTTTATCGCCGTAAACGATATGGTGGACAGCGCCGAGGGAGAAAACGAGATCGCACCGTTCAAGAACGTCATGAACGAGATGTACGCGAGGGATATTTCGCAGAAGATCAAAACGTCTCACAGACTTCGAGGCAATATGGGAGAACCGCTGTCACCGCCGCCTTACGGGTATATGAAGGACCCGCTGAATAAGAAAAAGTGGGTGATCGATCCGGAAGCGGCAGGCATTGTGCGGGATATCTTCCGTATGTGCATCGAAGGCAAGGGAAACGAGACCATCGCCCGTCTTTTGCAGGAGCGGCAGGTGCTCGTCCCGATGGCGTACTGGCAGAGCAAGGGGTTGCCGCGCGGAGGCAAGAAAACGCAAGAAAACCCGTACAAGTGGTGCAAGACGACGGTGGCGAAGATCCTTTCTCAGCAGGAATACTGCGGCGACGTGATCAACTTCAAGTCATACTCGAAGTCTTTCAAGAACAAGACGCGCATCCCGAACGATCCGTCCAAGTGGAAGATCTTCAAGGACGTCCACGAGCCGATCATCAGCCGCGATGTATTCGAACAGGTACAGGCGCATATCGCAAAAACGAAGCGCCGCGCGCCGAACAAGAAACTGGCTGAGAAGAATATGTTCTGCGAC